>NZ_JBGSQZ010000048.1:0-5231 GCF_041737865.1 Chamaesiphon sp. | reverse complement strand
TGAGGATATTATTCCCACTATCGCCGATGAGCAGGTCTTCAAATTCCGAACCTTCGAGGTTTTCGATCGCTTGGAGCCGATCGCCTTGTGCATCTCCCGCCCAGCCCGTACCTGTTGTCAGACTGACGGATACAGGTGTTGCGGAGGTGAAGTAGGAAGCCGTATCGTTGCCTTCCCCGCCATCGAGCAGATCGGCATCCGTACCGCCAACGAGGAAATCGTTACCGTTCTGACCGAATAGAGAGTCTGCGCCTGCTTCGCCAAAAATAATATCGTTGCCGCTTCTGGCGTTAACTATGTCATTACCTGCGCCAGCGTTGATGATATTGGCTTGGCTATCGCCGATGATTTCATCATTGAAGGCGGAGCCGACGACATTTTCGATGTTATAGATCGCGTCGATACCGCCAAAACCGTCAAGAGCTTGATTTTGCTCTAAGTTGACGATGACTCGATTTGGGTCGCGGCGGTAGCTGACAGTATCACTGTCTTCGTTGTCGTAAGTATAACTGTACTCGCCGCCGGATTCTGAGTTTCGGCTGCGACGATAGTAATTGGGAGCCGAGTTTTCGCCGCCGTCAAGGTAGTCATTGCCAGCATTACCAACTAGTAAGTCATCTCCGGTTAAGCCTTGGATGCGGTTGTCTAGGTTGTTGCCAATCAGCACGTCATCAAACTCAGAACCGATGATATTTTCTAGATTGCGGAGTGTATCTACAGTACCAAAACCATCTTGAGCTGTACCAGCAGCGATCGTAAAGTTGGGTTCGGTGTCGGTAGGGATGGGGGTAGTGGTAACGATGCTGGTATGAACAAAGCCGCCAGGATTTTGATAGTTTAGTGCTTCATCAATATTGACGACTACACCACGGGGGGAATTGTCGTAGCTGACAGTATCAACTTCAGTACCACCGTCAATAAAGTCATTGCCTGCTTCTCCAAGTAGTAGGTCATCGCCAGCATCACCAGACAGTTTGTCAGCGTCAGCCCCGCCGTATAGAGTATCAGCACCAACCCCACCCGCTAGCTCGTCATCGCCAGTGTCACCATTTAGGATGTCATCGCCGCTTTCCCCAAAGAGTCGATCGTTGCCTGCTTTGCCTTCAATTGTGTCATCATCATCACCACCCAGGATACTATTAGCTTGGCTGTGACCAATTAAGACATCGCCAAAGTCAGATCCGATGATATTTTCAATGTTGATGAGGGTATCGAGTCCATCGATGCCATCAAAGCCAACGCCTGTAGATAGATCGACAGATACGCCGATGGAAGAGGTATTGAACGAGCGGCGGTAGCTGACAGTATCAGTTCCATCACCACCATCAAGGAAATCGTCGCCACCGTTACCAATCAGTAAGTCATTACCATCTGAGCCATTGAGGCTGTTTTTGAGGGCGTTGCCAATCAGGATATCATTGTAGGCAGATCCGGTAATGTTCTCTAGGTTGCGGAGAGTCTCGGTGCTACCAAAACCATCTAAGGCTGTACCTGAATCAATGACGAAGGAGGGTTCGAGGTCGTTAGGATAGGCTGTATTACTGTAGCCTTGAGTTTCGTCGATATTAACGACAACGCTGTTAGGAGAAGTTTCGTAGAGCGCAGTATCATTACCTGTTCCTCCGTCTAGCTCATCTGTACCTGCGCCGCCATCAAGGATGTCATTGTCTGCGCCGCCATCAAGGGTGTCATTGCCCATACCACCATTTAGGGTGTCATTACCAGCACCACCATCAAGAATGTCATCCTCATTTTCGCCGTTTAGAAGATCGTTGTCGTCTCCCCCATTTATAGAATCAGCACCTATACCACCATTGAGTGTGTCATTGCCAGCACCACCATCAAGGGCATCATTACCACCCTCCCCGTTGAGAACATCATCATCACCTTCCCCGTAAGCGAAATCACTATCTTTACCACCAATAATTGTATCGTTACCCTTTCCACCATAGAGTCGATTGTAACCACTGCCACCCTCTATTAAATCATTACCACTGCCGCCATAAATTACATCATTGCCATCGTTTCCGTTGAGTTTAGCCCTCATCGTAATTTCGGGCTTAATTATAATCTCATCGTCTGCCTGACCTCCATCAGCAGAAATCTCCATGACACTATCGTAGTTTTGTGTGAAACCAAATGCAGTGACAGTAACAGTTGAACCTTCTTTAAAAGCTACTGTAAAAGCTTCAGCTCCATCAGTAGTGTTGTAATTTTTACGTTCGCCAGCCAAAGGCCCCATATTAAGCTGTAAAACACCATTAGCTCCAGTTGCAAGAATAGGAGGCGGCGGTGGTGCCGAGGAAGAACTATTGCTACCAAATGTTGCGAGAACTTGGGGAGGGCTTTTCCAATCCCAACGCTCGCCGAGTCTTTGTCCTAAAAATACTTTATCAGGCCGTCCGACTTCTGCATATGCTTCTAGACGTGCAGTTATCTCACCATATAAATTAAACAAACTAGCTGGATTGCTTGCAAACGCAGAGCCAAATTCAGAAGTCCGAATCTTGCCATTTACTCCATCAACACTGCCATTGTCAACTAAATCTGCAAATAAAGTGCCATAAATCCCACCGCCGACTCCACCTCTTGCTAATACAACATTTAGTTCGCCAAAAGCTTTGATACTAGCCTCTAGCGTAGCTTCGGCTACATCTTTACCAGTTTGTGGATCGAGATCGTTTATGTAGAATCCGTCAAAGATTTTACTGGGATCTGAAAAGTTGTTCTGCTTAAATTGTTCAATTCCAAATGTGTCATATCCAAAGCTAAGGTTAACCGTCGCTCCGATATTGCCTTCAAGCCTCGCACCAAGAGGCCCAATAATAGGGAAGTACTCACTAAATTTAAAATTGATACCCAACTCGGGCATCTTATACATAAACAGATCGACACCTGGTTTTCCCAGAAGTAACCCAAAAATAGATTCTTGTTTAAGGATAGGTAAGTTGTTATCTCCGCCAACTAAGTCTACAAAACTATTTAAAAAAGTTCTTTCCTTGGAATTATCTGGGAGCTGAGTCTTCCAATCATCAGTAGAATCAGTTAGCTTTGGAATTACACTAGTTGGAGCGAAAGTATTTATGCGAAGATTTGCGCTGCCAAAGTTGAAGCTACCTAGCCCGATTGAAATATCGCTAGTTGGAATACTATTAGAGAGATCTACAACCTTCTTAATTGCATCAATATACCCTCTTTTTACAGGGCTACCCAGAAACGCAGCAAGGTCAAGTAGATCGATATTACCATCCTTATTGTCGTCCAACCCATTCACTATGTCGCCAGCAACATCTTTAAGATCTTTGAATAGATCGATGGGTTTTACTAAAGCATCTATCAGAGGTTGAATAGGCTGAGTAATAGAGTTGATTTGACTCAAGATCGGACTAATAAAATTCTGAAAGAACGTTCCTAGCTTTAACTCGACGTTATTAAATCCAGCCGTTACTATCGCATTAGAATCTACTAAAGACCAATCAAGATCAAAAACTGAGTCGATCGAAGGTAAGCCTTTTGCGCCACCAAAGTTTGTAGTCAGAGGTAGCTTGAATTGTAAAATATTTTCTGGAGTAATATTAAAATAATTTTCATTTCCAAACAAACTATCTAGATCTCGATCTAGCTTTGTTAATATTTGCTTAGTTGCATCTGAATCCTGCGGAAGCCTTTCAAGATCTTCGATTGAATTACTAATATTACCAAGAATTTGAGAAAATCTATCTTTCTCATTTGATGGGTCATCACCAAATGGCAACTTTAAAGTGGTCAGTAGTGATTCTATTTGTTGAAGATTAGTGACGATTGTGCTTGAGCTTAAATTAGATGCCATTGCTAATTCCTTGGATTTGATTTAAAAAATAATTCACGTCATGCAATAAGTTAATTGCGTAACTAATTGCTTCTCATCAACTTTTGTCAATACTTCTATCTTGACAATTAATGAATGTGTATCAAACTCTGGTAAATAGCCTGCGATTGACACAGTTCGATCGGAAATGCTTCCCTTGAGATTCAATGAAAACCTGATTAAATCTCAATGCCTAAATATAATCTCAACTCGATCGATCTGTCAGTAAGAAAAAGTAACAAAAAGTGAGTAATATTTTTCGCAGACTGTAAAGTAATGTGAAGCGATCGAACATCCGGTGTATCGGTTCGTTGGCGAAGCCTCTCTGAAAGAGAATCGATCGTGCCGCGTCATCGCTCGTCAATCTCGCGCTACTGTATAGATTCACTCGATCGAGATCCCGATCTCACAAAATTAAATTATCCAGTCGGCGATCGCATCACCAGTCTAGAAACAGGATGTAGACTCGCTCTACTCTGTATAGACAATAGATTCACAACAGGCGAAAATGAGGATAAATAAGGCTAAAAATATTATGTCTTCTTCAGCCTCTCGCGCTCCTCGCGATAGTAGTATGAATATCCGCCTCAACCGTCAGCAACGGGATACACTCGATCGAGCAGCCCGTTGTCTGGGCAAAAATCGGTCTGATTTTGTCCTGGAAATAGCTTGTCGGGAAGCAGAGCATGTGTTGCTAGACCAAGCTTATATTGCCGTTGGTGAAGAGACATTTACCAACTTTTGTCAAATGCTTGATTCTCCACCCGAACCTTCCGAAGGCTTGCGTAAACTCATGCAGGTTAAAGCACCTTGGGCATAGAACAATTGCCGTTACAGCCACCTGTTTCCTTAACATCTACTCATCTAGTCACATTTGATTGTGGTGTTGACTCGCTCAATGAATGGCTGGACAAACGGGCGTGGAAAAATCAGGTGCTCGGTGTATCGCGGACATTTGTAGTTAGCAATGGTGAAAGCGAAAAGTGCATTTGGTCGGCTCGCCGACCATTAGGTCTTGGGGCGCGAGCTTTTGGGGGGAAGCTTCCCCCCAAAACGTCGCTTCTTTGCCGAAGTGGAGCACATTTTCAAGACATTGTCATCGGTTATTATTGTCTCAGCAGTGCAGCGATCGACCGGATCGAACTACCCAAAGCGAAACAGCGCAATATGCCCGATCCAATTCCCGCAGCACTAATCGGTCGGTTGGCTGTCGATTTGCGATATCAAGGACGGAAAATTGGTCTAAGTTTGCTGCAAGATGCGCTCGATCGGATTATTACGGCATCACAAAGCATTGGGGTCGCCTATATTTTGGTTCATGCTTTGGATGATGGGGCGAAACGTTTCTATGAAGTTAATGGCTTTGTGGCAATTCCCGAACGAC
>NZ_JBGSQZ010000109.1:0-7369 GCF_041737865.1 Chamaesiphon sp. | reverse complement strand
CTCCAGGAAAGGGATAGAAGAGGCTATGATTGAAAAAGAATTGGTCTGAAATGAGTCCAGACCAATACATAAATATTATATGCTCTCAATATATCACACAACGCTACAGGAATATCTCAGCCTAGAGCAAATAGTGTTGCTAGAGATGTTAGTTAGAGTAATTCAGATATTTAAAGAAATAAAGATAGAGAAGTTGGCAGGAAGAATACCACTACCAATTAAATTTGAAAGCAGAAGAAGGGCAATTCAAAGATTTTTAATAGAAAGAGCATTAGATATATCATTACTGTGGCTACCGAATATTAAACAAATAGTAGATCGGAAGATGTCGGAGCAAAAACACAGAACCAGGAAGAAAAATAGTACGGAACGAAAGAAAATATATTTAGCAATGGATAGAACTCAATGGAAAGAGCATAATATTTTAATGATAGCCATTATTATCGACAAAAGAGCAATGCCAATTTATTGGGAGTTTCTGGATAAAAAAGGCTGTAGTAATTTAGCGGAGCAACAACAAGTGTTAAGATCAGTATTTGAAATATTTTCAGAGTATCAAATATTCTTGCTTGGAGATAGAGAATTTAGGGGTGTACACCTGGCAGCTTGGCTAACACAGCTAAAAATCAAATATGTATTTAGGATTAAAGGTGATACATGGGTTGAGACAAAAAATGGTCAACTTTGCTTGGTAAATAAACTTAAATGCAAGTCGGGTTCTCGATATTTTCACGAATCGATTAAGCTGACAAAAATAAAAGGATTTGGCTATAGCAATCTTACTATTTACTGGAAGCGAAAATATCGAGGAAAGCAACCAAAAGAAGCTTGGTATCTAGTCACTAATTTAGATAATGCTGATGCGGCTATTTCTGCATATACTCAGGCTTTTGCCGCGAGCGGCAACAACCGGCGAATGGGAATTGAAATGATGTTTCGTGATTGTAAGCTTGGCGGCTATCATCTCGAAGGATCTAAAGCTTCAACACCACGATTAAATAGTTTAGTTTTACTCGTTGCTATTGCTTATACACAATCATGTTTACAAGGAAATAAATACCGTTCTACTGCTACTTCTAAATATATTGGTAGAGATGAAAAACTTCGAGGTGATACCTCGGATACTAGCCGATTTTGGCTGGGTAACTATGCATCTGATTGGTTAATGATGATGGATCTAATGTCCCATTCGGTGGGATTACTCATGCTACACAGACCACAGCATCGACTGAATTTTTACAAAGGTTTTGAGGCTGTAAATACCTTGGTGCCTTGGTGACAGCACCGCTGTCACCCTCCAAGGTCTGTAAGTCTTCTGGTAGTAAGACTTCAAATGGATAACCTTTTTGCTGACTGGTAATCGGACAGAATAATGCTAACGAACTTTTATCGCTATAAGCCGCAGGTGAAATAATTAAAGCAGGTCGATAGCCGCGCTGTTCGTGTCCCTTTGTTGGGTTAAAGTCTAGATAGACAATATCGCCGCGATTTGGAATATAGCTAGTTGTCATTACCAGACTTCTTCTCCTACCGACATCCCAGTATCGATCTCTGCATGACGATTGGTGGGTGTAATTCCGGCAATTAATTCATCCAACGAATATTATTTTTGCTTTCTAGGTTTAATCGTGAGATTACCATCGATCGCGACGATCTCAACTTCCGCTCCATCGCTCAATCCGATCTCTTTTGCTAGGTGTTGAGGAATCCTCACCGCTAGACTGTTCCCCCATTTTGCTACGTTTCCAACCATTACTCAAATATACCGACTATGGGCACGTAGAAACTTTGTATCTACATAATAACTGATTCTGGCTTTGTTAATTCCGCGATCGCGTGTCAAACGATCGAACAAATAGTGTAAGAAGTAAGTAATTAGGTAATTTAACGATCGTTAGTCATATAGGCTTCCGCTTTTTAAGATGGGGATTTAAACCCCACCCTAAAAACCTCGCTGTCAACTGTCAACTGCTAACTATTTGTCTGCTCGTCCAACACTTTTTTCAAACCATCTCGACGAACCAATTCAAAGATTTCATCGAGGATAGTTTGTGCGCCTTGGCTGCGGAGTAGATGGGCGAGATCTTTGCCAATTTGTCCGGCGTTGGTAGCCAAACCTGTAATCGTATCTGTGACTAATCGCTGTCCATCGAGACTCGATACCATCCCGACGAGGGTGAGATTGTCACCATTGATGGTAGTATTGACCCCGATCGGGACTTGACAACCACCCTCTAGTTCCCGCAGGAAAGCTCGCTCTGCATAACAACGATAAGCTGTGGGTTGATGTTGTAATGATTGCAGGATCGCTAGGATTTCGGGATCTTCCGTCCGACATTCAATTCCAAGTGCCCCTTGTCCGACTGCGTGGAGCGATAATTCAGGGGGAATAACCTGGTGAATCCGATCGCCAAAATCCAAGCGTTGTAAGCCCGCAGCGGCGAGGATCAGCGCATCATATTCACCTGCATCTAGCTTCGCCAACCGCGTATTGACATTTCCCCGCACATCTTTGAACACAAAGTGGGGAAAGTGATGGCGGAGCTGCGCCAAGCGACGGAGTGAAGATGTCCCGATTACGGCACCTGCGGGGAGGGTATCGAGCTGAGAGCCTGCGTATTTGGCATTGACAACCAGCGCATCGGCTGGATTTTCACGCTCGGTAATACAACCGAGCATCAATCCTTCTGGTAAATTGGTGGGGAGGTCTTTGAGTGAGTGGACTGCGAGATCTGCCGATCGATCGAGCATTTTGACTTCCAGTTCTTTGGTAAATAGTCCCTTATCCCCAATTTTTGCCAGGGGTACATCGAGGATTTTATCGCCTTGGGTACTCATCATCTCGACTTCAAAGGTGCGATCTGGAAAGTGCTTCTGCAACTCGGCTTGCACCCAATAGGTTTGCACTAATGCTAGTTGACTTTTCCGCGAAGCGATGCGGATTGTCTGGGTTGAGTTAGTAAGATCGGCAGACATATATTAAAGAGCGATTGTTAATCTAGCGCATACAAATACTTAATCTAGGATACAGCCACTAGCGATCGGTAGCTAGTAGCAATGAAATCGCCTCTTGACGAATAAAAAACAAATCGCCTCTCGTTGGCACAGCCTCTCTGCAAAAAAAATCGTAAATAACATTAAGTTAAGTAAATCATTTATCAAATTGATAATACATGAAATCTAGCTGATGAGCATTACCCACCCAGCCCTTTCAATGCGAACACTTGTACTGTTCGATCGATCGCCATAGAGTGAGGTTTCTAGGCTTTGGCAATGATGGCGTGCCCCTCCTCGATCGAATTATGAGCAATCTTTCGATCGATGAGGGGCACTCAACCACTAGTATCGAGCGATTTGGTAACGGGTTTACCCCATCACAAGCTAGTTCGTTTGTTCGCGTTGAAAGGGCTGGCATTACCCACCCTACATATTGGTGCGTTACGCTGTGCCTACGGCAGGCTAACACACCCTACAGCTAAAGCCTAAAGCCTAACTAAATAACGATCGAGTTAATTCACTATTCACTATTCACTCTCTACCCTCTACCCTCTACCCTCTACCCCCTATCTTATGACTTCCTCCCATCACGATCGACGAACTCCCGAACTCCATCAGATGCAGCGCGCAATTGCGGGATTACTGATTTATCAAGATATTTTAGATAGTGAGGTGGGGATTGCTTTAATCGAGCTGCTCCAAGCGATCGCCAGTGGTGACAGATCTCAAGGCAATGCGCTGATTTGTTTGACTGCTTACGGACGTTTTTTCAAGGCTTTGGCTGTGGAAAATTGTAGTTGGGAAGAATACCTAATCGATCGAGTTTTACAGGCAGAAAATCCTTTTAGTCTCCAGGTACAACGAGTCGATGTCGGGTTGTCGATCGAGCCGATCCAAAACAGATTGTCATCAGCTCTAGTGACTGCGGCGGGGCAAGATCTTCAGTTATTATATATCCTTTATACTTGTGGACAGTATATCCCGCAATGGATGGAGCAGATCGGCGGTAAACCCATCTGTTGGCTCGAATGTCGGATCGGCGAAAAGCGAGCTACTATTATAGATGCTTTACACTCGACAAATTGGGGTGAATTAGTTGACGATCTCGCTCGGTATTATCAACAATCTGGAGTAGGTATTTTTGGTAAATATCGAGCTTTTAGATGGCAACAGCAACTAATGGGAATTGCTAATCCCGATCGAGTAGCGATCGACGAGCTTGTTGGCTACGAGCAGCAGAAAGCAACTCTAATTGATAATACAAAAGCTTTACTCGCTGGTAAGCCAGCTCTAAATATTTTACTATATGGTGGCAAAGGAACTGGTAAATCTTCCCTGATTAAAGGCTTACTAAATGACAATCTCAATAGTCAATTACGGCTAATTGAGGTGAGTAAATCAGCGATGATAGATTTGCCGTTAATTCTCGATCGCTTGACAGATCTGCCGCAGAAATTTATTATTTTTATAGACGATCTTTCGTTTGAAGCAGATGATGAAGCTTTTAAAGCATTGAAGGTAGTGCTAGAAGGAAGTGTGATTGCCAGACCTGCGAATGTAGTAGTATATGCGACTTCCAATCGCCGTCATTTAGTGAGAGAATACTTTGCAGATCGTCCTAGACCCCAGGATGCTGATGAGATTCAGATGTGGGATACAGTCCAGGAGAAGTTATCTTTTAGCGACAGGTTTGGGATTACACTTACCTTTGAACCTGCTGACCAAATCAAATATCTAGGTATTGTGCGCCATTTAGCTACCTCAGCACAATTACCGATCGAGCGTGACGATCTCGAACATCGTGCCTTACAATGGGCGACGAGACACAATGGACGCTCTGGACGCACCGCACGGCAATTCATCAATTATCTAATTGGGCAAATCAGTTAAGTTAATTGATAATTGATAACTGGGTTTGTGGCGGTGGGGATTTAAACTCCTGTTCACAGTTAGTTCTAAACTTGTGCGGAATTTTGAGATGAGCGGATGTTTCTTTAATTTAGGAATCGATAGGGAAGTAAATTATGAAATTATTGCAGGTAGGGACTCTTTGGGCGCATCGCCTCTTGATGCTAAGTTTGGTGAGCGTGGCAGTAAGTGGTAACCTATTTGTGCCGTCGAGTCAAGCTTTGACAGCCACGACTAACTTTGTCTGTGCTAAGTCAGATGGCAAACCTGCAACTATCGCTAGAACCAAAAAAGGTGATGTAACGCTATTGATTTGGAGTTCGGAAGGATTTAGCGAAGCGGGATTTACGCCCCAAGTTCGTTGTCAGCAGGTATCTGCTAGATTTCAATCGATGTATCGCAGCGGACAGTTAAAATTTATCACGGCTGGCACTCTGAATAGACTACCGGTGGTCTGTGCTACCACGCAATTTAACAGCACTTGTAATCAACAGAATTTACTCTACACACTCAAACCCGAGTCAGATCCTCAACTGGTAATTAAGAGACTGATGGCAATCCGCAATCGGGCGACTTCTAAAGGGCTGGAAGAGAGTGCGACAAGCTCCACTAGCACTGCGGCTAACTCGATCGATTTGAGTTGGCTCGACGACGAAGACTAGTCCATGAGATGCTAGGTATGAGGAAACCACTTACTCCCACCTGTGTCAAGTTAGCTATCTAGGGTAGGAAGTGAATGGTGGATGGTGAATGGTGGATGGTGAATCGATATCGTTTGTGTCTTGAGTGGGAAGGGAGTACTTGTGACGAGCCTTTGCCCTTTTTCCCTCCTTCACACAGACCCAACACACTGAAGATAACACCCTGGCGATCGTTAAATGCCCAATAGCGAGATCAATCGATCGACTTCACAATGATTGCCAAATAACTCCCGCGCACAATTGATTTTAATCGATTCTTGGAGCCGCACCTGCCCGAATGCCCGATCGATAATTTCCACAGTGGTGAGGGTATCGAGATCTACCGACAGAATGGGGATTTCTAGGTCTTCAGCACGGCTGACGATGAAGGGTTGAGGCGCAAGGTGTCCGGTGAGAATCAAGCACTGTGTAGAGGTTTCTAGCGCGGCTAGCTGAATATCCGCACGATCGCCGCCAGTGACTACGGCCATATTATTCCCCCGCCGAAAATACTCCAGAGCCGAATTGACATTCATCGCCCCAATCGATAGGCTCTCAACCATTAGGTCTAACCTGTCAGGACGACACAACACTTCTGCGTCGAGTTGGGCGACTAGCTGCTTGACAGTGACACTCCGCAGCAAACCATTGCGATGAACGATGCCAAATACGGGGATGCCTGAGTGTTCTAAATAGGGCACCAGAGTGGTCTGGACGCTCTCTACCCGATCGCGAGGGATATCATTGATGATACAGCCCAAAAGTCTCTTCCCAAGCTGCTGCTGGGCAGATAGGAGCAGATCGATGCTGGAAATCGGATCGTAACGATTGACAAGCAGCACTCCAGCATCCAGAGATTGGGCTACTTGAGCCGTAGCTAGATCGAATAAGCTCCCCTCATGAAGATTGGCACCACCTTCGAGGATAACTAGACTTCCAGGGAGATGTCGGACATTTTCTGCGAGTAATTTCCCATAGTCTTGAGTATCTGCCCCTGTGACTCGATCGATCGATCTGGCAGCATCCAATACTAGCAGTGGCGATCCCAGCCGCTCTGGGGGCAAGGATAATGCTTGCGCCATCAGTTCATTATCACTATCTATCAGCGGATTAGCAGCATTTCCACTGACTACTGGCTGAGTATAAGCAATCTCAATCCCCTTTTCTTGTAAGCGATCGGCAATTCCCAAAATTACTGCCGATTTCCCACTACAGGCTTCCGTTGAAGCTACCAGCAAATATTTCATAGCCATCCCCACACGATTATCCCCAGTCATTTAAGCTTAATTGAATAATTGGTAATATATAAAATCGACAACCAGTCGCAAATATCTAGTATGCAGCGATCGCGCTCTATTTCCCAGTATTAATTACTGCTTGCGCCAATGCTAGCCGTTTTTAAGCGGAATTGTAATTACCAAGTGACAATAGATGAGTGAATTTACTCTTTATCACCAGACTAATCTAGGTTGTACGCGATCGCAATGACTGGTATTAGTAGTGGAGATGTTCCCTGTCGAGCTTTGGTGTGGTTTGGAACCCGCGCTACTCCCTTCCCAATCAAGCAAGAGACACCATGATTCACCATCCACCATTCACCATCCACCATCCACCCTAGATGTCTAATTTGACACAGGTACGGGAGTAGTAGCTGGTAGAGTCGAGGGCAGGTATTATCCTGCGCCCCTCTCTGTTCGATCTGTACGTGCGGCTTTCACCGCATACAGCTCTCGATATTCTTAGATTGCTCTTTTGCTTGTGCTGGGTTCAGATTTGCATGGTTC
>NZ_JBGSQZ010000095.1:0-6237 GCF_041737865.1 Chamaesiphon sp. | reverse complement strand
ATTACGGCATCACAAAGCATTGGGGTCGCCTATATTTTGGTTCATGCTTTGGATGATGGGGCGAAACGTTTCTATGAAGTTAATGGCTTTGTGGCAATTCCCGAACGACCATTGACGCTATTTTTACCTGTTGCTACTGCTGTCTTAGCAATGCAGTCTCAGGCGCGATCTGTCTCAATTTCCCCACGATGAATTCGCAAAAAACTTATTTGAATTACTACTTACACCATTTGGTGGTGTAGAGATCGAACGTAGCGTTCAGCCAGAAGCCAAAGCCGTAGATATCTACTTCCAACCGACTCAACCGATTCCGCCCGATCATCAGATCGGTTTATTAGCCCGCTGCATTACTCAACCAGCCATCTTTGAACCCTTCCGCAATCCCGTTGGTGTGGGCGAGATCCAGATGTGTATTGCGAAGTTATTTGAGATTCAACAAGAGTTGACACGAGACCGAAAACGACTCAAACAGACAGATACCGCCGAAATCAAACCGCAATTATGGATACTCACGCCGACATTAGCAGCTCCGACGTTGACTGGATTTGGAGCAGTGCCAGATCTGGAATGGGGACAGGGAGTATATTTGTTACCCATTCATCTCCAAACGAGCATCATCGTCATTCATCAACTACCCCGCACCCCTGAAACATTATGGTTTCGGTTGATGGGGAAAGGAACGGTACAAGAAAATGCAATTAGTGAAGTTGCTAATTTACCAGCCAATAGTCCGTATAAAGGTAGCGCCTTAGATTTATTTTTATCGCTTAAACTAGAACTAGAGTCGAAACAAAGTATCGAGCCAGAGGAGCGAAATTTAGCCATGAGACTATCTGCACTGTATATTGAGAAGATTCAAGAAGCTCAACAAGTTGGTCGTCAGGAGGGTCGAACAGAAGAAGGACAGGCTTTAATTCTGCGTCAATTGACTCGACGAGTGGGAAATGTGCCGATCGAGGCAGAGACATTGGTGAAGGCTCTATCACTGGATCGGTTGGAGGATCTAGGTGAAGCTTTGTTAGATTTTGCCAAGATTGAGGATTTATTAGCTTGGTTGGATGGCGATCTCAATAAATAAAGTATCGAGCCAGAGGAGCGAAATTTAGCCATGAGACTATCGGCACTGTATATCGAGAAGATTCAAGAAGCTCAACAAGTTGGTGAAGCCAGAGGTCGCCAAGAGGGTCGCATAGAAGGTGAGCGAGAATTAGTGATGTTGCTATTAACAGAAAACCTCGGTGATGTTTCCACTGAGTTAAGTCAGGAGATCGCCGGATTATCTGTGGATAAGTTGCAGGAATTGGCGAAGGCGTTGTTGCGATTTGGTTCGATGGTAGATTTGACTGAATGGCTTGCTAATCACCGGTAGCTAATGGCAATACAACTCCGGTTTGGGATTTATGGCTTGGTTGAATCGGGATCGATGTAAGGTAGTGTAAACCTTCTGTCGTATAAATTACAATTTCACACCAACAAATCGAGATATACTACTTCTAGTTCACGATCGATTTAGCAGCGATCGACCCTAAATGACTGGACAAGAAGCTCTCAGAATCGTCGATCGATTGCTCGAACAACATCAACGCGGATCTCTCAATACGCTCCAAGCCGAAATCGTCTCGAAAGTCTGGAATCGCGATTCCTATCAGGAGATCGGGAGAGCATTGGGTTACGATCCGGAATATATCAAACAAGTTGCATCGCAGTTGTGGAGATCGCTCTCGGCGATCGTTGGGGCAAAAGTTTCTAAAGGGAATCTCTGTGCGATCCTCCAGCGTTATCGCACATCCTTAACAATTACGAATTGGGGAGAAGCGATCGACGTTTGCCACTTCTATGGGAGAGTGACGGAGTTAGAAAGGCTCGAACAGTGGATTGTCGATAGTCGTTGTCGGGTAGTGGGAGTTTTTGGTTGGGGTGGGATTGGGAAGACCGCGCTCTCGGTGAGACTCGCTCAACAGTTGGAGTCGCAGTTTGAATGTGTGGTCTGGCGAAGTTTGCGACAGGCGATCGAGCCGAAAGATCTGCTGGATGAGATTTTACCGATTTTGATTGGTGCTGAGGTACAGGAGAGTTCGATCGATCTATTGATGCAGCAATTACGACAAAAACGCTGTTTACTAGTGTTTGATAATGTTGAATCAATTTTGCAGGCTGGTGCTAAAAATGGCTGCTACTTGGCGGGTTATGAAGCCTATGGTGAGATTTTTGAGCGGGTTAGTGGCGAAAGCCATCAGAGTTGTCTGGTGATTACCAGCAGAGAAAAACCCAACGGCATCAGCCTTCGGGAAGGAGTTAATCTACCAGTTAGGTCGTTGCAACTCAGTGGACTCGACAGCACCGCCGCTCAACATCTGCTCCTTGATAAAGGAATCGCAGCACCACTTATTGAGCAGCACAATCTGATTAGTTATGTTGACGGTAATCCCTTAGCTCTAAAACTAGTAGCGACAAGTATTCAAAACCTATTCAATGGCGATGTTCATGCTTTTTTAGCCCAAGGTACTGCTGTATTTGGCAATCTTTGGGAGTTAATAGATCGACAGTTCGATCGATTATCAGTCCTGCAACAACAAGTGATGTACTGGCTGGCGATCGATCGAGAAGGTGTTACTCCAGACAGATTGCAAGCAGCATCGATCCCCGCAGTTACGCTACCTATTTTATTAGCAGCACTAGAAACACTCCGAGATCGATCGTTAATTGAAACTACCGAGTGGGGTTTGACTCAACAACCCGTGATTATGGAGTATGTCACCGAAAGGTTTATTAGACAGATCGAACGGGAAATTATTTCGGAAGAATTGGATCTATTTAGAACCCATGTTTTAATCGAAGCGCAAACCAAAGATTACCTGCGAGATGCTCAAATTCAACTAATTTTACAGCCGTTAGTGGATCGATTATTAGCGCATTTTACCGATCGATCGCACCTCGAATTGCATCTTAGCAAAATTTTGACTACCTTGCGTCACCAAACCGACAAAATCGCTGGTTATGCGGCGGGAAATCTGCTCAATTTATTTTGTCACCTCAAAACCGATCTCCAAGGCTTTGATTTTTCGCACCTGGCGATTCGTCAAGCCTACCTCCTGAATGCGACTTTACACGATGTCGATTTTACAGGGAGCCACATCAGTCAAACTGTCTTCGCCGAAACCTTTGGCGGTGTAGTTGGGATTGCTTTTAGTCCCAATGGCAAACATTTTGCGACTAGCGATACCAAAGGCGATATTCAGATTTGGGATGCTCGTACATACACAAAACTTACTAATTGTCAAGGGCATCAACACTGGACTTGGGCGATCGCTTTTAGTCCCGACGGTCGATCGATCGCCAGTGCTAGCGATGACCATCAAGTGAAGTTGTGGGATGTCGCCACGGGTGAATGTTTGCAGACATATACCGGACACACATTTTCAGTCAATGCTGTCACCTTTAGTCCCGATGGGCAAATTATCGCCAGTTCCGCTCAAGATAGTACGATTCGCCTCTGGCGGACATTTCCAGGTAATTTAAGTCCCGAAATCCAGACTTTAGTAGGGCATCGGGGTCGGGTCTGGTCGATCGCGTTTAGTCCCGATGGTCGTACTTTAGTTAGTGGTGGTGAAGATCTGACTGTGCGGCTGTGGGATGTGGCGACGGGTAAATGTTTGGCTGAATGGGAAGCTCATACCGCTTGGGTGCGGTCTGTCGCCTTTAGTCCTGACGGTCGATTCTCCGATGGAGAGGCTACGCCAACGATTGCGACGGCTAGTTACGATCGATCGATTAAAATTTGGGATGTCGATACGAAAGAATGTCTTCACACATTAATCGGACACCAACAACCTGTTAGTGCGATCGCATTTAGTCCAGATGGGCAACAATTAGTGAGCAGTAGTTTCGATAAAACTATTAAACTTTGGGATACAAATAGTGGTAAATGTGTAAAAACTCTCCTCGGACATCGTAACCGGATTTGGACTGTTGCTTTTCATCCAAATGGTACCCAAATTGCTAGCGGTGGCGATGATAATCATACTAAAATTTGAGATTTAGAACGGGGATGCTGTATCAAAACGATCGTCGGACATACTAATGCGATTTTATCTGTTAAATTGAGTCCCGATAGGAGTTATTTAGCCAGTGGTAATGAAGATACTACGATTAGAATTTGGAGTATCGATCGAGAAAAGATCGTCCAAACTTTGCGCGAACATACTAATCGAGTCTGGTCGGTTAATTTTAGTCCTGATGGTCGGTTATTAGCCAGTGGTAGTGCTGACTACACCATCAAATTATGGGATTGGCAAGTAGGTAATTGCCTCAAAACATTGCGAGGTCATCATAGTTGGGTGTGGCGGGTGATTTTTAGTCCCGATGGTCGAACATTAGCCAGTACTAGTTACGACCAAACAATCAAAATTTGGGACGTTGATACTGGAGCGTGTTTGAATACGTTGCAAGGACATACAAGTCCGGTAATTTATGCCGATTTTAGTCCCGACGGTAAGCTGTTGGTAAGTTGTGAATTTGCAGGTATTATTAAACTCTGGAATCCGCGATTGCCGAAGGCAGACCAGGGGTCAACGGGTGAATATTATCGAGATATCGGCGAGCATAGTAATAGTGTTTGGTCGGTGACTTTTAGTAATGATGGTCAGTGGTTAGTTAGTGCGAGCTACGATGAAACCATTAAAATTTGGTCTGTGGAAACAGGCGAATGTTTACAAACTTTTTACGGTCATCAAGGGCCGATTCTGAATGCAAAATTCACTGATGACGACCGATTTATTATCAGTGTAGGAGTCGATCGATCTCTCAGAGTATGGGATATTCAAACTGGTAAATGTCTCCATACCCTGACCGAGCATAGTGGGTTAATATATACTCTAGATGTTGGTAATATTCGATCTCCAGTTCTGGATTCTCCCAAGTTTATCGCATTTACTGGTAGCTTAGATGAAACTATTAAGGTTTGGGACTTAGATGCTGCTAAATGTATCGCCACTTGGAAATCTCGCCGTCCCTATCAAGGAATGCAGATCCACAAAATGCAAGGATTAACTACAGCACAAAAAGCTACTTTACAGGCTTTAGGAGCTATTAGTAATTATGGTTTGGGGGATTCTTAAATTAATCGATCGATGAGGACATTACAATATTGATTCCAACTCCGATCGAGTGCCCACCTGTACCACCGAAATTCCCTCACAGGTGCGTTTAATCAAGCCACCAAGTACCTTCCCAGGGCCGACTTCGATCGCTTGTTGGATGCCTAATTCGGGTAGCTGGAGGGAGATTTCGCGCCACCGGACAGAACCTGTAATTTGACTATTAAGATGTTCTTTCAGTTCGCTTCCCTTGGTAGTTGCGATCGGTGACACATTTGATAGTACGGGGATTTGAGCATCATCAAAATCGATCGCCGCGAGTAACTTCCCAAAATCAGTGGCGGCTGTCGCCATCATCGGCGAATGAAAAGCACCAGAGACATTTAACGGGATGGCTCGTTTAACTTTAATTTGGCTGACAAATGTAGCGATGCCTGCGGCTGTTCCAGAAATTACTACTTGAGCGGCACTATTATCATTAGCAATTACTACATCTGGAGTATCGGCAATCGCGGCTTCTAGTTGCGCTCGATCGAAACCCAATAAGGCTGTCATCCCTCCTTCTGAAGCTAGAGCCATCAACTCAGCTCGACGCTTAACTAGTTGCAATCCCGTTTCAAAGTCAAATACCCCCGCAGTATATAGCGCGACATATTCACCTAAACTATGTCCAGCAACTACATCGGGAGTCAATCCCTGTTGTTTGAGTAAATCTACTAAAATACTTTCAATTACATACAAACATGGTTGAGTATAGCGAGTATTTGCTAATTTTACTTCATCATTTTGACAAATATCGACTACCGACCAATCCAAGATTTCTGCGGCGCGATCGAATGTTTTTTTAGCTGAATCGATGGCTAGTAAGTCTACTCCCATGCCGAGTAATTGCGATCCTTGCCCAGGAAATATCCATGCGGTTTTCATGTTACTTATTACTGATTACTTCCAACTATTAATTAATTTATTAAAGAGCCGAGGTTGAAGTCCCCCACCTTCACCACCCAATTATCAATTATCAATTATCAATTATCAATTATCAATTATCAATTATCAATTATCAATTATCAATTATCAATTATCAATTATCAATTATCAATTATCAATTATCAATTATCAATTATCAATTATCAATTATCAA
>NZ_JBGSQZ010000326.1:0-65824 GCF_041737865.1 Chamaesiphon sp. | reverse complement strand
AAGGGGGAGCAAGAGTCTTAGTCCCCCTTTTTAAGGGGGATTTAGCGGCTCGCTATGGGCGGGGTTCCCCCGCACATAAAAGCGAGACAAGACAGGGGGATTCACACCAACTGCGGGTATTAAAAATAACTTTTCAAACACGCTCTTAGATCTCTGCTGTTATCTAGTCCTTATTATTTCTCGATCGGGAAGGGAGTATGTAGACATTGAAAATCCGCAATCGATCGATCGTCCCGAAGCTCCGATTAGAATCGGAAACCCAATCCGCCATTGAGCACAAACCGCGCACCACCAGTTTCCTTATTTACCAGATCGACGACCGATGGTACTAACTGAATTGTGGCACTATCGCTCAGGTAAATAGTAATCGGTACACCAACTCCCAGATCTTGCCCAGTCCAGTCAGCAACCAGCGAGAAGTTTGGCGACAAACGTGTACCCAGACTGCCAAACACCCCATAGGCATCTTTGCCCGTGCGGATATCCCCAACATTGCGGAATCGTCCCGCTCCACCACCAACAGAGATCGTCGTATTACTAAAAAAGCCTAAATTGGGATCGGGATTCAATACTAGGGTAGCCACACCATAGCCTGTCTGACCGCCATCTAAACCGTTACTCCAGGGAATAGCATTCTCATAGCCACCAGCGATCGCAAAGTTATCCCCAAACTGTTTGTGCAATTTGAAACTCAGACTACCTGCTTTGAGAAGACCACTATTGGCGGTACTATAAGACGTAGCAACTGTCTCCAGCCCCAAAAAGTTTCGGGCATCACCCAACCCGACACCCAGGTAAACCGCACCATCATTTCTAGATTGACCTGTATTTGGCGGATTGAGATAGAGAGCCGCCCTAGTCGAGGACTGATAGCTGGTACCGACAAATACATTTCCCCAACTCGCTCCAAAGGCACTGGGAGTATTTAGACCGCCAACTGGATAAATATTGACATTGCTACTAGTCAGCTCTGGTAATCGATCGACCACACTCAATTTCGCGATCGCCTCATCTGCACTGATGACCGCAGCTCTAGGAGTAGTATCAGAAATAGTCGTCACGTACACGCCTTGAGGACAAGAGGCGATGTACTTGTTCGCAGGGCTAGAAACCCCCACAGCACTCAGCTTGCCCGTACTCACTAATATTTGGTGAATATAAGCAGCAACATCAGCACGCGTCGCTACAGTATTGGGGCCAAAGTTGCCCCCAGGCAGCCTACTACTATCGTATTCGACACTTACCGCCGCACATCTTTGCGTTGCGGCAATCAGGACATTTTGACCATAGCTGGGCACTTGAGCCGCATCACCAAATACGCTATTGAGGTCTAAGTTACCAGTCGGTGTCAGCTTACTACCGTTGATGACGGGATCGCCAAATCCACTAGTGGTATCTGAGTTACCAGTCGGTGTCAGCTTGTTACCATTGATGACGGCAACTAAACTTTGAATCCGAGTGATATTTCGATCGGGTGCAAAGGTACCATTAGGATACCCAGCTAAAAATCCACTTTGGTAAGCTTTTTGAATGACTTCAGATGCCCAGTAATTGTTAGGTACATCTTGAAATTTCCGTGCAGCTCGAACTGGTTGGAGTGTGAAAGCTTTATTTAGCAAAGCTGCATACTCAGCACGAGTTACGGCTCGATCTGGTCTAAAAGTGCCATCGGGATAGCCTTTGATAATATCCTTCTCAACTAAGGCTTTTATAAAAGGTTCTGCCCAATTTCCAGTGATATCGCTAGCCTGAGCGACTCGCCGCTCGGCTGGAGTTGCGGGCGTACTCTTGTCGATTTCTCTAAGTGTGCCAGCCACAGAGGTAGCAGCAACTCGATCTAATCTGTCATAACTAACCACCGTAGGTTCTGCATTTGCATTAGTCACAATCGACACACTCATAAAAATCGAGATTGTGAGTAAAGACACAATCCGATCGATTTGAGTATGTTGAAGATTGGACTGTTGTTTATGTTGGATCATGGTTTTTGCTAAATTCCTCACCTTAAAAAGTACCACTCGTAAGATCTTTCAAACCCGCAGTCCACCACCAGCGGCGGTTTTATATCTCCTGCGGAAAGGATACGCCAACGGAGGTTCCCTCGTCTTGTCGTTTTTTATTCGGGGGTTCCCCCCGAATAAAACGACGCCGAATAAAAAAACCGACAAGACAGAAGATCCCAAATGGGTTCGATCGGGGGAGATCTGGTGTGGGTAGATCTCCCCCGATCGAACAGACTTCTTCCAAAAGAATTAGATCCACGCACTACGAGATAATACCCGATCGCAACGCTCTAACTGCGGCTTCCGTCCGGTCATCAGCACACAGCTTGGCGAGGATATTCCGCACATGGGTTTTGACTGTACCCACAGTGATGAATAACCGCTCGGCGATCGCTACATTGGTACAACCTGCGACCATCAGTTCGAGGACTTCGCGTTCGCGCTCGGTGACTGGATCTGAGGCTAGTACCTGCTCGTATTCAGGTTCCAATGACCTAATCTCGATCGTCTGTTTGGGACTAGATGGCTTGCCGATACTCTGTCGCATTTGCCGCAGCACGATACTGGCGATCGCTGGATCGATCCAAGCATTGCCCGTGTGAGTCATGTTAATCGCTTCGATCAGTTGCTCGATACCGACATCTTTCATGCAGTATGAATCGGCACCAGCCGCAAAAGCAGCAATTACAGTTTCTTCATTGCCCTGCATCGTCAGCATGATGATTTTAGTCGTTGTCCGCTGCTGCTCTTTCTGAAACTGCCGAAACTTTTGCACTAGCTCGATCCCATCCATCCCAGGCAATCCGATATCTACCAAGGCTACATCTACCTCGGTTGTCTGCAACAATGCCAATCCCTGTGGCCCAGTTGTAGCTTCTCCAACCACTTGAACTCCTGCTTGAATCTGCAAAACAGTCCGCAAACCGATTCGCACCACATCATGATCTTCAATCAAGACTACCCGAATATCACTCATCCAAAATAACCTCTAATAATCGATATTTGATAAACCATTAAACTTATAGTAATTATTAATATTTTACTTGCAAAAGTTGCCACAAGAGGTAATCATCAATCGATTTGGAGGCGGCGATTAACAATTGCCGTCTCCACAGTACCATGTTATTCTCGGAGAGATATAGCATCACCCCTGGAGGGCGTTGCTTCATGCCCATCCCTACACAATTAACCTGTAGAGGTGCCCTTGATGGGTACCCATCTACGCTGTTATCGAGTGCTTTGTCAACTATTTAAATGGTCTGGATCGTTATCGGTCAAAGGATAGAGAGTTAAGGTAGTAGAATAGTGGATGATTAGTTTGTTTGCCATACTCACTGCCTAAACTACCGATCGATTAAAATTATGATTATGTCACTGACTCCATTGCCAGCCTACTTTCCGAATAAAAAACTTGACAAAAGAGCTAAAGTGTGCATTCATGTGTTTAGAAACCGATCGCCTGTAGCCTAGACTAGGTGAGCAGAAATACTCAGCGATCGGTAAAATGTTGGTGTGAGTGGTGGTGTGTTGAGTAGTGAAGCGAATGAACCCTTCGTGGCGAAAATTTAAAAATTATTGGAAAAAGCTGCCGATCGAGGGTCGGGGGGCGATCGCCATTTGTATCCCGCTGTTGTGTCTCCTCGGAACGGTAGTCACTCACATCCTATTGCAGCGAGAAATGCTCGCGGCGCAGATGTATGTAGACCACACCCACCAAGTTTTAGCAACAAGTCAGAGTAGTTTTATTAGTTTACTAAATGCCGAAACTGGAGTGCGGGGCTACTACATTGCCAAAGAAAAAGTTTTTCTCCAACCCTATAATCTTGCAATTACCAAACTAGATTCCACCTTAGTTGGCTTAGAACAGCTCGTTGCCGATAATCCAAACCAATTGACACGCGCAAAAATGCTGACCCAGATCGCCCGAAATCGGATGGATTTGCTCCAAGGGACGATCCAACGAGTAGAAACACAACAGATCGCAGATGCTACAACGACGATCGGACGCTTGCTCGACGGTAAGCAACAGATGGATCGATTTCGGGCAGTCATCGACGAGTTTGAAGACCAAGAATATCGGTTCCTGGCAGAACGCACTCGAAGTCTTCAAGAGCAGCAACAACTCAACATCACTGCTACGTGGGTGGGGATCTCGATCGGGCTGGTTGGGACTGCTCTAGCAGTGCGGTTATTGAAACAATTAGCCACAGAATTGCGAGATCGAGAACTTCGACTGCGCGAGAGCCGCAGCCTGATCGAGGCGATCGTTGCCAACATCGTCGATGGCGTGGCGATCGTCAACGCTCAAGGCAAAATTGAAAGTTTCAACAACGCCGCGATCGAGATGTTTGGCTATACTCCCGACGAAGTAATTGGCTGGCATTGGCACCAACTGCTGAACCAAGTAGCCGATGATACTCAAAAGATGCTATTTTACGAACCCGATTTGCTCGTCAAAGCAGTGCCCAACGGTCAAATCTGGCAGGCAATGGGACAACGCAAAAATGGTGAATGGTTTCCGATCGAAGTCTCTATGAACGGGATTGAATTTGATGAAGACCGGATTGCCATCATTCGCGACATTACCGATCGTCAACAAGCAGCAGCCAAACTCGCAGCCAAAGCCAGACAACTCTCGCAGCTCAACGATTCACTCAGCCAAAGCAACCAATTACTCAGCCAAAGCAACCAAGAGCTAGACCAATTTGCCTACATCACTTCTCACGACCTCAAAGCACCACTCCGGGCGATCGCCAGCCTGTCAGAATGGATTGAAGAAGACCTCGGTACAGGTATTTCTGAGGAAACCCGCTTGCAACTATATCTGCTCAGGGGCAGAGTGTATCGGATGCAGGCACTGCTCAATAGTTTATTAGAATACTCCCGCGCGGGACGCACCCAGACCGCAATTATCACCGTCAATGTCGAGCAACTACTCCACAAAATCATCCAAGCTCTAGCCCCGCCAGCCACTTTTGTCATTAACATTGGCACGGGGATGCCCATCATGAATACTCGCTGGCAACCACTCGAACAAGTATTTACCCACCTAATCGACAATGCCATTCGGCATCACCCTACAAAAGTAGGTATAGTTGAGATATCGACGATCGATCTAGGCGATCGATATGAGTTCGCGATCTCCGATAACGGCGATGGCATCGAACCTGAATATCAAACCAGAATTTATACTATTTTTCAGACCCTCAAAGCCCGCGATCTCCAAGAAAATATCGGGGCCGGACTCGCGATCGTCAAAAAAGTAGTTGCTGCCGAAGGCGGTACAATTCAGCTAGAATCAGTAGCTGGGAGAGGTGCGATCTTCCGGTTTACCTGGCTCAAACAGCCAATTATCGTTGGCTGTACCTCTCCGATGGAAAATCGAGATATCGTCGCCAGTGATGTCCCATGACTGAGAATTTAATGCTAAATATTTTACTAGTTGAAGATGACGAAGTAGACGTGATGACCGTCCAACGTGCCTTTAAAAAAGGACAGATCGATAGCCCACTATACTTTGCTGGAAACGGTCTAGAAGCTCTAGAAATACTCCGAGCCAGCCCAGGTCTGCCATCCTCCATGCCACCAGAACGCCGACTGATCTTACTAGATCTAAATATGCCCAAAATGAATGGGATCGAATTTTTGCATCAATTACGCGCAGATCCGATCCTCAAACACATTCCAGTAGTAGTACTAACCACCTCCAACGAAGAACGCGATCGAGTTCAGGCTTACGATCTCAATGTCGCTGGCTACATGCTCAAACCCGTCACCTTTGGCACATTTGTCGATCTGATGGTGACGTTAAACAAATACTGGGCACAGTGTGAGATGGCTTGAACAGTTGATAGTTGATAGTTGATAGTTGATAGTCGATAGCGTTATTAGTCTTCCCTGCGCCAACCTTCCTCGATCGAGCACCTACTGTCGATCCATTTCCGGCTGGGCAGGACTCGATCGTCCTAGCAGATCCCCCTAACCCTTCTTCAAAAGCCACCGCGTACCGATAAGTCGGCTTGATTTCGTTTTCGGTGGGCTATAGGACTAAGCATCAACTCAAATAGACTTGTTTACACGGTAGCTCAAAAAAGGGGAAACCCGAACGGTACCAAGCAGCGGCTCCCTTATGCCTTTGTTCCCCAAAGGTTGAGGGAGACAACACAGGAGAATCTCCGTATTTCCAAACATTCTCCAAGACACACCAAACACTCATCCACCACATGAAATGGAAGAAACACTAAGAATATTGATCGTCGATGATGATGAAGTCGATCGCCTAGCAGTCAGACGCGCCCTGATCAAGTCTGGAATCGATCTTGTTATCACAGAAGCCGCCACCTGTGCCGAAGCACTCACCTTGCTCGAAACCGAGCTGTTTGATTGTACCTTCGTAGACTACGGACTTCCCGACCAAAATGGGCTAGAGCTAGTCAAATCCGCTTGCCTATTGGAGATCGAGCATCCCCTAGTAGTACTAACAGGGCAAGGCGACGAACGCATCGCCGTCGAGCTGATGCAAGCTGGTGCTACCGATTACCTGCCCAAATCGCAAATTTCGCCCGAAACCCTCACCCAAATCCTCCGCAATGCCATCCGGCTCGATCGATCGGAACGCGAAGTCATCGCTACCAGCAAGCAACTCCTGCAAAACAACCAACTACTACAAAAACAAAACCACGATCTCGAACAACAACGCGCCCAGATCGAAATTCAAAACCTCCAACGCGAAGACTTCATCGCCCACCTCACCCACGATCTACGAACCCCGCTAGTAGCCGCCAACCTGATGTTCAAGCTATTTGAGCAGGAGGCATTTTGTCCACTCTCAGCCGAAATGCACGAAGCTCTAGATGCGATGAATCGCAGCAACCAAAACCTCCTAGAACTAGTCAACACGCTCCTAGAAGTCAACCGCTACGAGTCTGGAAATAAAGCTCTAACCTTGACTAAGTGCGATATGTGGGACATCATGCACGCCGTAGTCGAACAACTCCAACCATTGGCACAGTACAAATCGATCGAGCTTGCCGTCACTAGCGATCTCCCCGATCCTCAGTCGCTCCAAGTCCTCGGCGACTGCCAAGAAATTCGCCGCGCGATCGCCAACCTCGTCGGTAATGCACTCAAATTTACCGACGCTGGCACAGTCGAACTCAAACTAGATTTCTATCCCGCCACAGCCGACGAGGCGGATAATTTCAATGGCTGGGCTTCGATCGATGTCCGAGACACCGGACTAGGCATGTCTCCAGAAGACCAAACAACGATCTTCCAACGTTTTCGCACAGGCACCCATAGACAAGCAGGTAGCGGGCTAGGATTGCACCTTGTCGCTCGCATCGTCACTGCACATTCTGGCACCATTACCGTGACTTCTACCCCAGGGCAAGGCAGCCTATTTAAGGTGCGACTCCCCATCCATCATTCCTGAGGATTAGGCTTTAGGCTTTAGGCTTTAGGCTTTCTGTACATTCTCCATCTACTGACTACCATATTGATAGCAGAACTCATCCATTTGACAGATATACCTACAACTAGCCAACTGATAAGATTTGTAAAGATAGATAAATCAGAGAGCCTAAAGATGCTGCAAGTGTTGCAGACATCAACATCAACTTTATCTGAGACGATCGATCTAGTTCTTATTACCACAATCTTGGAGTAGTCATCATGACAAGTTCTTCTACAAAAGTAATTCCTGCTGTTAACGCCGATCGCAATCAATGGCGTTGGGGCTTTACCCCTCAAGCTGAAATCTGGAATGGTCGCTTTGCAATGCTCGGATTTGTAGCCGCTCTTCTGACAGAATACTTATCTGGTCAAGGAGTTCTACACTTCTACAACATTATGAACACCATCACAAATACAACTATCCCCACACCGTAGCTCGATCTAGATTATTGTGTACATTCAGTCTAGTCAGCACGATCGCTGGTGCAGCATCTCCACTGGAGAATCACCTAGTTGTTCCATCATAACTCAGTTTGAATTTAGAGAAAGCTTGACTTATAGCTTTCTCTAGATCGGCTCCAGTTTCATTAAAGCTTCGCAAATTTAAGAACACAGGTTGCAGTTTGGATGCAAACTCGACCTTATGGAGACAAAACTAATGATATTAGCTTCTTCACTGTCAGACTTTGCACTATTAGGATTGCTGAATGAAGACACTTCCAGTCGGTTGTCAACAGTTCAGTCCTTATCATCTAGTCAATTCAATCTAATTTACAACGCTTTCTCATTGGCGATCGCGGCGATGTTTGGCTCCGCCCTATTTTTCTTGAGTGCTCAAGCACAAGTAGGTCAGAAATATCGGTTAGCATTAGTTGTTTCGGCGGTCTTGGTTAGCATCGCTGGCTATCACTACTTCCGCATCTTCGACAGTTGGGGTGCAGCCTATAGCTTACAGAACGGCGTTTACACCCTCACTGGCGTACCGTTCAATGATGCTTACCGTTATGTCGATTGGCTCCTCACCGTGCCATTGCTATTAGTCGAGACAGTAGCCGTATTAGCACTACCTGGTACAGAAGCCAAACCTTTACTCACCAAACTGGTGGGAGCATCGATTCTGATGATTGGCTTGGGCTACCCTGGTGAGATCTCCAATGATTTCACGACGCGGGCGATCTGGGGGACTCTGAGCACGATTCCTTTTGTTTACATTATTTATGTACTGTGGGTAGAACTATCCAAATCACTCGAACGCCAACCTGAAAGCGTGCAGAAGCTAGTTCGCACTATGCGGTTACTACTGCTACTCTCTTGGGGCGTTTACCCGATCGCCTACATCTTGCCCCTGATTGGCGTTACAGGCACCTCGGCAACAGTTGGAGTGCAACTCGGTTATACGATCGCCGATATACTAGCCAAGCCCATATTTGGTCTATATATATTTGCGATTGCCGTCGCCAAGACCAAATTCGATCGAGAGCAGGGTAACGAAAACGGGATGGCACATGATGCCCCCGAACTAGACATCGTTCCTGCAACAGTCAAGGCTTCGTCCTAGCACAAGGGCAACAGTCTAAATGTTAGCGAGGGCATGGAGTTCACACCCCATGCCCTTGTGTTTAGATGCCGATAGTTACACACATCGCGATATCGACTAGTTCATTTTTGGATGGTGAGTGTAATTGACGTTGAGTCACCTGCCAAATCCACGCAGACACCAAGCGCAAAGCTCGATGTTTTGCTGCACCAAACTCAGGAAACTGACATATGACTACTGCCAATTTAGAGATCGACAGCTCGGATATCAAGAGCATGAGTACGCTCAAGTACTATAAGCTCTCTTCAGTCACACCCCCACACGCCGATTATCTCCGCCAGACTGAAGCCAGAATGCTTCAGCTCAATAAATACCACAAGATCAGCCAAGAATACGTTCTACCGATTCCTTATCTTTGTCAGATCTACCACTTGCTAAATCTAAAGCATTTAGAACAAGTTCATGGTCTTAGTCTCAATGGGCTAAAAGTTGGTAATGTCAGTCAAATTGAATCAACAAATATCGGTGGTAGTGTTAAATTCAAAACGAGCCTCAATACTTCGCTGAACATCTTGAGAATGTGGCGACAGCCTGTGGTCGAAGTAGAGTTGACTCTACACACTCCTTACACGATCGAACTGAGCATTCCAATCTACAATGGTCGTAAGATTATTATACTTTTTAATATCTTACCACTAGGTGACAATGCACACAAATTATTTATTGATATCTATAGCGATCTAGTATTTCCTAAGCCAATTATGCAAATGTTTTTACATTGTGCATCTTGCATCACCTTATTTGAAGATTTGCCCTATCTGCACAAGCTAGCTAATGGAAATCTTCACCGCCGCGTCAAGTCTACCCAAGGCTCCAACCGCGATACAATGCAGCTTTTTAAGCGGTATGTCGATCTGTATGGATCTAGCCTAGAACAACCTCAATCGATCGGTGCAGTCGAACTACGTCCCTTATCAGCTCGATCCTACTAAATCTCGCTTGCTTAATCTACTATGTCGATCCAGGTTTTAGCTCAACTCATACCAACTATCTTCAGCTTCGCTTTTATGGTTGGGATGGCGTTTAGTATATTCAGCTATAGCCGCTCTGTTTATAAGACTTTAAAAAAAGATTGGAAGCATCTCCAAAAACTGCATCAGATCCCTTGCGATCGCTGTGTCTTTTTTACAGGCGAATACAATCTCAAATGTACCGTTCATCCCTATAAAGCATTGAAAGAAGAAGCGGTAGATTGTGTGGATTATCGCTCTACTAAATCTTCGAGATAACTACTCCCTTTCTAGTGGCAAATTAGACATTTAGTGTAGTGGTGGATGCATATCTCTGCGGTGGGAAGAGAGTAAAATCGGGGTAATCGGATCGATTACCCCGATTTTAGCTCGATCGAGAGTCGATCTAGCGACGTAACCGATCGGCTGGATTATCTACCTGAATTTGAACGTTTGTTCTGATTTTTACAGGATCCATATTAATTCCAGTCGGGCTGTTATTACTACCGTTAATTTGCTGGGTACTTTGACGGCGTTGAGTAGTGCGCTCGGTACCGCCAGTCTGAGATTGGACATTGGTAGTATTGACGGTGTTGCCAACGCAACCGCCAGTCGAACCTTGACTGACATTATTGGATTGATTAGCTGGTTGTCTAGAACCACCGATCGATGATTGGAAATTGATGTCATTCATCACACATTGTGCGTTCACAGGGACAACTGCAAGGGGCACCAAGGTAGATAATGTGGCTAGAGCTAGAATAGCAGAGTAGTAGGAGGCTTTCATGATTTTTTGCCAGAGGTAATCTTGGCACTTACTACAGTGACACGATCGATAATTCCGTAAACCTCTCAAAAAACTTCAATAGACTACTCCAATCTAGTACCAAAATGTTGCTCTAACCTATTTGTGTGGGAATTTTAGGTATAGACACATTTTA
This sequence comes from Chamaesiphon sp., assembly GCF_041737865.1. NCBI lineage: Bacteria > Bacillati > Cyanobacteriota > Cyanophyceae > Gomontiellales > Chamaesiphonaceae > Chamaesiphon > Chamaesiphon sp. The sequence goes on along the minus strand of NZ_JBGSQZ010000326.1, from coordinate 54,879 downwards.
TCGCTCCGATCGTCAAAATTTTATTTATCCCACTCCGGGCAATTGTCCCATGCTCAATTCAAACCAAGATCTAGATATTAGCCCCAATAGCCACGTAGCTAAGTCTACATCGCTTCAATCCTCACCACTCCCTGAATTGAGCATCGAGCAATCGCCTATGCCGATATTTGCCGAAGCAACCGCGCAGGCTATGCGCCTCACCGATGCGCCTGTCGCCATCCTCACCGCGATCGCCGGATCGGGCTACCAAATCGGCTCGATCGCTGGATTAGAGCAATTTATCCATCTGCCGCATCAGCCTAATTTACCCATTGAGTTAGCTGGATTGGAGTATTTTCACGATCGAACCATTTGCACACACAGCTTTAGCGTAACTAATTGTCACCAACATCCACAATTAGCTCGATCGTCACTGTGTCGGGTACATGGTATTCAGGCATATTTAGGCGTACCTATTATCACCGCCGCGAACGATCGATTGGGAACGCTAGCGATTCTAGATTTTAAACCGCACCAATTTAGCGATCGAGACATCGACTTACTCCAATTAGTCAGCCGTCTTGTCGCCAGTGAATTCGAGCGAAAATTATTGAGTCAAGCCCAGCTAAATCGCTGGATTGGGGAGCTGCGGTATGGAGCAATTTCGGGATTTGACGATCCTGTAGCAGCCTCGGAGCATCTTAGTCCCCCAGTACAGCCACCCCAGCGCGATTCAAAATCCCGCGTGGCGATGGAGATATCCACCACTTTGGACAATCCCGATCGACAAATCATCCCATCTACACGCCTCTCAGTTTATCCCCAACTCCAAAGTGAAATCCAGTTTAAACTACTGACTCACCTCGCCCAAGAACTCCGTACCCCACTTACTTCTGTGCTGGGGATGGCAAGTGTCTTGCAGCAGGAAATTTATGGACCATTGAGTAGCAAGCAAAAAGACTATCTAGGTATCATCCATCATAGTAGTCGCCAACTGGTAACGATCGTCGAGGAAATCTCTCAGCTTGGTGGATTTGACTTTCAGCAGCACCAACTCACGCTCAAGTCAGTAGATCTAGAAATGCTCTGTCAACTAGCAATTCAGAGTTTAGAAGCCCTAACCCAGAAAAAACAGCAGCAGATCGTCCTAAATCTCTGTGACGATCCATTACTGACGAGCCGGATCTGGTTATTGGATAAAGACAAAGTGCGTCAGATCGTCTACTATCTGTGTCTGAGCTTGATCCATGCTAGTGCGATCGACTCTCAAATCTCGATCGCGCTCACCAATCTCACTGATGGATTACAGATTCAGATCGCTACCAACGATCCTCAAGTCATCCTCAAACAGGAGTGGGTAGAAAATACTGTACCACCGCTCCCAGGCTCAAAGCGTCACAAAACAGCAATCCCTAACGGTTCCCAACAGCCACCCAGCCCCACTACCGAAACCAATCTGGGGCAACTCCGCGTTAGTTTGGGCTTATCACTCAGTCACAGCCTCGCCAAATCCCACGGCGGTAAAATTGAAATCGTGACTAACAATCGAGGTTATCAACTTACCCTACCGTTAATCATTGCCGAGCGCGCAGCCATGGCTTAATTAGTTGACAGTAAGAATATTGTAGGGTGTGTTACCGCGAAGCGTAACGCACCGAAGGGAATAGTAGTTGTAGGGTGTGTTATTTCGAAGCGTAACGCACCGAAGCGAATAGAAAGAGATGGCTCGAATAAATCTCACTAAATTCTAGTCAAGCAACCTTCAACTACCATCTAGAGTGAAGTGAATGCCGCTCCAAGCTGTCTTGACTCGCTAAACCCTCGGGGAACCCGAGGAGCGCGAGTCGCTCACACAAGCCATCCATACGCAGGGGAGTTTGAGGGGGCGGCGGCTCGCGCTCCTCGGCTCTGCCGAGGGTTTAGCGAGACAAGACAGCGTTCCGCTCCTCAACGGGGGGTCTGGGGGTCGGAGCGATGCGCGCTCCTCGGGTTCCCCGAGGGTTTAGCGCATCAAGACAACCCCCAGATCCGGGTTCTGCCCACACTAAGAAAATCGCACCTTACAAGTTCTCATCGCCTACCGATTAGCTGCCCACTAGAAGATCTCAAATGATTCATGAGATTTATTCTTTGGTGCGTTACGCTGTCGCGATAATACACCCTACGAGCTTCTTACAAATCAAATAGGACTGCTTAGAAGATCTCAGATGGATTTGGTATGATAGGCTGATACGTGGCTTCAGATCCATACTCCTGTAACCATGTCATCACTCAGCACCGCCCAAATTAAACTCCTGATCGTAGACATCGACGGCACGATCGCGGGAAGCTCCAATCAGGTAAGTTCTAGAGTCAAACACGCGATCGAAGCTGCCCAAGCGCAAGGAGTCCGCGTCGGGATTGCCACGGGGAGAATGTATAAATCTGCCTTGCGGTTTCACCATGAGATCGGCGCGGATCTGCCGCTAATCGCCTATCAAGGGGCGTGGATTCAAGATCCAGCCACAGGAATAACTCATCGACATCTCCCCGTACCGATCGACATCGCCCAAGAATTAATCGATTATTTCGAGCAATCCCATTTACGCGACAAATTATCAATTCATGTCTATCGCGACGATCGCTTGTACGTGCGGGAGATCAACCCCGATACGGAAGCATATATCGGACGTAGTGGTGTCGAAGTCATCGCCGCACCAGATCTCCGCACAGTCTTAACCGAGCGTCCTACAAAAATCCTCGCCATGTCTGAAGATATCGCGCTGATCCAATCCTTACTAACCGAATTGCGCCAACGTTATACACCAGCAAAGTTGCACGTAACTACCTCCGTCCCGATCTTCTTAGAAACTACCCAAGCTGGAGTCAATAAAGGTAACGCGATCGATTATCTTGTGAAATTACTCGGAATTACGGCGGAAAATGTTCTGGCGATCGGGGACAATTACAATGATGTCGAAATGCTGGCTTATGCTGGGATCGGTGTTGCGATGGGCAATGCCCCTGAGGATGTCCGATCTCTGGGTGATTGGGTTGCTCCACATGTGGATGCAGATGGTGTCGCTGTAGCCATCGAAAAGTTTATTCTCAACGCTTAGTCGCTGGGTGCCGTAATAGTCAAAATCTTTGTTATTAGATATAAAATCAAAAAGAAGACCGACGACTGGCCGTGTTTCGTCTCGGTCTTCTTCTTGATTCGCTCCTCACACTAAATAGATAATACTTGCTCGATCCATTTTTGTCAATCTTTTTTCTCTAACCCCGATCCCTTACCCTAAGTCCCCAACATTTGAAGCTGATATAAACTCGCATACAAGCCGCCCTGTTGGAGTAATAGCTCATGAGAGCCAGATTCAACTAGAGTGCCTTGTTTGAGTACAAAGATCCGATCGACGTTCCGAATTGTTGACAGACGGTGGGCGATGATAATTGCGGTGCGATCGATAATCAACCGATTGAGGGCATCTTGAACCAATACTTCGGTACCCACATCCAAACTAGCGGTAGCTTCATCGAGGACTAAAATCCGTGGATTGCGAATTATCGAGCGAGCGAAGGCAATTAGCTGTTTTTGTCCGGCGGATAAATTTGAACCGCGTTCTCGCAGCTTCGTGTCATAGCCTTGGGGAAGTTGGGTGATAAATCGATCGATATTCGTCGATTTAGCCGCCTCCACAATTTCAGCTTCGGTATAGTCTTCCCCCAGGGTAATATTCGTACGGACATCGCCAGCAAATAGAAAACCATCTTGCAGAATCACGCCCAAATAGCGACGTAGTTCGGCTTGAGTGATGTTTTTGATATCTACACCATCAACTAAAATTCGCCCCTTTGTTGGCTCATATAGACGGCAGAGCAAGCGAATAATCGAGCTTTTCCCCGCACCAGTCGGGCCGACTAAGGCGATTTTTTCACCTGGTTTAATTGTAAAATCTAGATCGCGAATCACATAGTCATCGTCATTGTAGGCAAACCAAACATGCTCAAAGCAAATTTCACCTTGAGCGGCACTATCGATATGAGTTAGATGCAACCTTTGGGCATCATCGACATCTTTAATTTCGATCGGCTCGTTGAGAATATCATTAATCCGTTCTACTGCGGTAAATCCTGCTTGAATTGCGGTGAATTTCTCAGCAAATTGCCGCAATGGATCGAATAGTCTTTGGGCATACAAAATAAATGCGGCTAATGTCCCAATCTCTAATGTTTTGTCGAGTACCATCAACCCACCCATCCACAGGACTCCAGCGATCGCTACGAGGGAAATCCACTCTAAAGTTGCGGATACGGCTGAGTCGTGAAAGTTGGTTTTATCAATTTCTTTGACATAGCGATCGCGGATCGTCCGAAAGAGTTCGGCATTATATTTTTCTCGCCGAAATAGTTGAACGACATTAATTCCGACGACATTTTCTTGCACCATCGAGTTGAGTAAAGATAACTCTTCTCTCCCGCGATAATTGGCTTTGCGATATTCATGCTGAAAGTAAATTACCAATGCCGCTACTGGGATCATCATCACCAATAGCATGGTGGCAATTTGCCACTGAAGCATGAACATATAATAAATCATCACGAAGATCGACAGCAGATCGCTGACGATCCCAATTGCACCATTGGTAAAGACATCGCCGAGAGCTTCGACATCACTAGTCAATCGGGTAATCAATTTACCAACGGGTGTGCGATCGAAAAATCTCACCGCTAATGATGTGACTCGATCGAATAAATCGTTCCGAATATCTGCGGTGATTTGTTGTCCGATCCGTTGAGCGGTATAGCCTTGAATTGCTGTCAATATTAACCTGATAATTACTGTACCCATCAGGATCAGAGTGAGTAAATTCAATCCATCTAACATCGATAGATCGCGGACAAAATCCCAGGTTGTTTCATTCCTAATTTTGGATATTGCCTGTCCGATAATCAACGGCTGGATCGCATTGGCGATCGCTAAAGGTACTAATAGTCCAAATGATATAAAAAATAACTTACCACTGCGACGAGCATAAGGTAATAACCTTAATAATAATCGCCAATCATTATCTGGGAGCACTGGCGATTTTATCTGTCGATCGCGAGATTGTGTAACATTAGTCATTGTCTAGGAGATCTGAGGATAGAGGATGGGGGATATTTAAATCGTAAAAATACATAACTAATTAATTTTGTTCGATTACTGGCGATCGACATCAATTCCACCCTGGCAATGTGCATGTAGTGAGGCTCGTTTTTCCTCTAAATGGGTAAAGAGTTTACCAATCTCAGTGAAAAAATATCGCTCTCGAACGAATTATTGTTGGGAATAATAATCGGGCGTAATAACTACAGGATAACAGCTTTAACTGTCTGAGGCTAACCAAATCTATCCCTCGATCCTAACAAATTATCCCCATCAACCGTGAAGATTGACAGGGATAATTTAGACTATTGACTAAGTTTGGCAATACTATGCAGTTAGAACCATTTTTCAGCGACGGCTTCTTCCTTAGTATTGGTATTCCGTGAAGGAGTCGATCGATCGAATGTCATATGTACCGAGCGTTGTTGTTCGCCATCTTTAGCGACAGCGACGATCGGATAGTCGATATTTCCATCCTGGAAGGACATCTGGAAGCGGAACGTACCATCGGGATTGAGCTTGATTTGTCGTCCGCCGATCGAAACTACCGCATCGGGTTCGGTAGCACCGTAGACGATCAATTCGGCATCAGCAATCAGCCAGAATTGACGCTGACGATCGCTGCTATCCATGCCCATTCCTGACATCCCAACGCCAGACATCCCCACCCCAGACATATTCATGCCGAAAGTAGTCGGTTGTGCCCACATCCCAACTCCAGAGGGGAACACAAAGGAACTAACCGACTCTAGCGGTGATTGCTGCATGGAACCATACAGTGAGCCAGAAATTCGCAAGGATTCGGTTGATGCTGTCATCCCAAAGATCCGCTCGTAGATAGCGTTCTGTTCGGTATTACTATTGCCAGTTGTCTGGGCGGTACCAGTTGCATTGGTACCAGCTCCACCAGCATCTGCTGTCTTGTAGCTCGGCGGGATCAGCTCGACAAATGTTCTGTCGATCAATTCTTCTTCCCACGGTACGGTGATGAAGACATCTTCAATCCAGTCAGAGGGGTAAACAGGGGGAATGCCGACAGATGCCGATCGAGCCAGCACCAACCACCGTCCATCACCACAACGATAACCGATATCGATCGCGTAGGATCGATCGCTCACAGGAATTGGTACATACCATTCTCGTGCCATCTCATCGATCGGATACTCTTGAATACTGTGGGGACTTTGATAGTCCAAATTGATGTCAGTGACATCATAAATCCGCAGAGCTAATTGTTGTCCACCATGATGGCGCAGTTCATTTTTGTGCTCGATCGGAATGTCCCAATAAGCATAAGCCCATTGAGGATCGCGTGGTAATAAGACAATTCGACTATCTCCATAGCCACTAGGCAAATCACCCAATCCTTCATCTACCCCTGCTAATTCCTCCGCCGTAAGATCGACAACGATTCCAAGTTCAAATTTGCCTGCTTCCACTGTTAATTGTGCCTCCAGTTCGGTAGATGGACTATTGGTATTGCTCTGAATTTTTTGAATTTCTTCCAGGAGTTGGGATTTCCGCATCCTACTGTAACGGGATACTCCACAGACACTCGCCACGCGGCGCAGTTGTCTGAGAGTCATTTCTTCTAATGCGTTGTCTTTAGTCACGATCTGAATCTCCGAATTATGGTGTAGATCTAGATTCTGTAAATTTGGATCTACACTTGTTTGTCACAAAAGAAAATTTGCTGCTGTTAGTTGGTCGATCGACTAACTATGTTTAAGCTGTTGGTGAAATTTCTAGAATCTGCAAAGGTCGAGATGATACTCGATCGCAGGTGACTAAATTGCGTCCAAACATCCAACCGTTAACCGCATTGACTAAACCCTGAAATCATTGTCTCAGCTATCAGCAATCGACAATTTCGGTGTCTTCACACTATCTAACAAAATTTTGCCCCCATCCGTCAAGGGGGGATCGCCTTTAATTTACATGGTTTAACGGTTTTGCGCCATTTTAGCGATCGTTATTGTCATGATTTCTTGACAATTACTCATCTTGCAGGGATACCCCCGATAAGTCACCTCAATCTAGGTTGTAACTAATGCTTATCGACTAGCGCAAGATGCGATCGCTAAATTCACACATTCAAAAATTGCATCAACACAGTTGGTACCGGAATCAAGATCGAGACTAAAATTGCTAAAATCACCATACCAAGGGCATCCCGCCAGCTATTGATTTCTGAAACATCATTGAGTGCAGGTTCATCAATCGCGGGAATCAGAGCAATCGCGATCGCCAAAAATAGGAGATCGGGATTGGTAAAATCCGAAGCTCTGTAGCGGATAAAGCCCAGTAGAGCTAAGGCTACTTTACTCAACTGACTGATAATTGCACTCGGCTTTTGTCCGAACATCGCATGAACGATATAACCGCCATCTAGTCTACGGAGCGGCATCAAATTGATCGTAATAATCAACAAACTGATATAAGCAGCGATCGCGACATTATCCAAATCGATCGCGCGTTGGGCGACGAATTGACTACCTAATGCTAACTTGCACAACAGCGTCATCAGCAGCGAAAAGCGCGGATCGAAAGCGTGAAAGCTAAATAGGGTAGATTTGAGATCTAATGGTACAGTTGCCGATTGTGCTAGTCCCCACACTAAGAGTGGAATCGAGACTACCAATCCTAAAGTTGAGGCGACAAACCCCAGATCGAAGACAGCTTTACGGTTAGGAATTGGCGATTGAATTTGTACTAGACAGCCATACGTCCCAGGAAAGAATGGTAGGGGAATAAAATAGGGTAAAGTCGTGTCGATTTTGTAAAATTTAGCCACAAAATAACGTCCGAAATCGCGTAGCCCCAGCACAAAAATAATACTCAAAGCATAGGGTAAACCAGCCACAAGAATATCACCGATATCACCCTGTGGTAATCGCGCCAATGCCGCTCCAAAATAGGTAGTCGGTAGGAGTGTGAGCAAAAATAACATGCCCATAATCGCATAGTCTAGCCAGCGACGCGATCGCGTAATCTGTGTCTGTTGGGGACGTGGTACCAGTGCGAAAAATGGTTTACCAGTAGACAGACTGTATTGAAATAAAATAAAGAACCGTTCGCCGAATAATTCTTCAATATTTTGCACGATCGTCCTGTAGGCATTATCGGCATCAGTTCGCAATTTACCACGACATAACACTGCTTGCGGACGATATTCGATCTTGTCTAAAAAGAACACATTCCACGCAAAACAAGTCCTGAGGATCGCCTCTTCTTCGGCTTCGATCGGTCGGGCGACATCTACCGTTGGTTCTGGTGGGGGTGAAGCTGGTACGTCTGGTGGCAAGGGTGTAATTTCAGGTAAAGTACGATTTAGATCGGCAGCAGGCATCTCGATTGACGAAGCCTTTTCACTAGACAATCGCGGTTTCGATCGTCGCCAACTCAGCAATCGCCAGTATAGCAGCCAACAAATCGAACAAATGGTAATGGCGATCGGTAGGGGCGGAACTTGCTTGCTCCAAGTCACTGTCGCGCCAGTTACTAGCGGCGGCGTCATCAGGATCGCCCATAGTATCCACAGCGGCACTGCGGTCATCTGACTAACAGTTTGACGTAGAATAATGTACGTCAGAATACCCGATAAAATTAAGATGAATAGTAAGGACAACCACATGGATAAAATTATAAGTAATCGATCGAACTGGAACTAATTGCGACGATCGTCGCTGTACTTATCGATCTTAGAAATTGCTAAAATATAAATCATCGCCCAGTACGCGCTCTTATGTCGCCATCAAATTTGTCAGATCCCACACTTTCAATTACACCTGTAGCGAGTAAACTGCCTACTGAAATCTTGCCAGGAATTTTTGCTTTTCCTCCCAACCGCGATACTTTGGGTGGGACTGCTTATCTCATCCTAACTCCGATTGGGAATATCTTAATCGATAGCCCAGCTTGGAATGATGTCAATCGACAGTTTATGCTCGATCGAGGCGGCGCGAAATGGCTGGTAATTACTCATCGTGGTGGCATGGGAAAAACCACAGCCATCGCTACTGAATTAGGTTGTGAAGCAATCGTTCAAGAACAAGAAGCTTACTTACTCCCAGAACTTAAAGTTACTACTTTTAGGCATAATTTAAACATTAACGATAGCATACATGCAATTTGGACTCCTGGGCACTCACCTGGTGCATCTTGTGTCTATTATGCTGGTGCTGGGGGCGTGCTATTTACAGGTAGGCATCTATTACCCAACCAGTTTGGGGCGGCTGTTGCGCTCCGCACTGCCAAAACTTTTCATTGGCTCCGTCAACTCCGCAGTGTCGATGCAATCTGGGCACAATTCCCATCTCAGTATCCGCTCAGTCATATCTGTCCAGGTGCTAGTACTGGTCTACTGCGAGGCAAGGGTTCGATCGCTGTTCAATGATTTTGAGACAGAGCCAATGCAATACCAGCCACTAACTCTGTTAAAGTAAGTAAGCGATATCTGACCATCAAAATAACTTTTACTTCTCATTAAGGAAACCATTATGGACTTCGACTTTCGACTCTTGATCGTGCTCGCTCCTCTTGCCGCAGCGGCTGGTTGGGCAGTTTTCAATATTCTTCCAGCCGCGCTCAAGCAAATTAGAGAACTGCTCCGCGACAAAGACTAGTTCAAACTAGGGATCGGGAGTAATAGAGTGGTGCCACTAGTGACATCATTCTCATCGCATCTTGATGAGGTAGCAGATCGTAGATAGAGTCAAAAGTGACTAAGCCCAGCTCCTAAAACCCCTCTAACTGGTCGAGTCTCAGCCAAATATTGGGTGTTGGCACTTGTCCAAATTTAACCAGAGCATAATCACCGCGTAGATCTAGCACTTCACCCTTAGTTTCAAATAGATATTTAGGGAACCTAGCATCACTAGCTTTTGCTTCGAGACTATTTGCCAGCATACTAGCGATCGCCCGAACTGAATCTCCTTTCTTGAGTGCCATAATTTAATCTTGAGTGCTGTGGGTCAATTATTAGGATATCAGGCTTTAGGCTTTAGGCTTTGGGCTTTGGGCTTTAGGCTTTAGGCTTTAGGGAGATGTAGAATCATAACACCTAACACCTAACACCTAAAGCCTAATACCTAATCTAACGTCTGCGGCTGCCAAATCCAGCACCCGAACGGCTGCGACCACCACTACCAAAGCTGCGACTGGAACCTCCAGATGGACGAACGGTGGGACGAGATCCGTCAGATTGACGGAGTGTGCTACCTCCAAATCCCGATCCAGTACCACGATTTCGTTCGATCCGATTTGGATTGGTATTGGTGCGATTGAAGTTATTGTTGTTGTTGAGTCTTCCAGTCGTCCGTAGTGTGCTGCGGTTGACTACTGCTGGTGGGGGACTGTTGTAGCGAGTCTGATAACCCTGCACAGCTTGACCGTAATTGCTGCCATAGCCACCATAGCCGCGTAGCCCACCCGAATTATAGACAGGGGGTACATAGTACTGTGGTCTAAACAGCATACTACCGATCGCTTGTCCGGCGAGGGAGCCAGCCACAGAGCCAGCAAAAGGCGTCCAGAAGCTAGATTCTCGTTTGACGACAACATTTTCTTGTTGTCCGGTTTGAGGATTGGTCTGAGATTGTGTCACATTATGCACATACTCAATTTTAAATTCCTCTGGCACGTGGAGGGAGACTTGTCCCTTTTCTGACTTGAAATAAGCCTTTTCACTTGCTTTGACTTCTTCATCAGTCAATCGCGCCATTTGCAGATTGGTACTGCGGTACACAGGTGGCGTACCAGCAGGTGTATTCAGCAGCATCAGGCTGTATTCACCGTTTGCATCATTGTAGGTAGCTTGCTGGACGGGATACTTGCCATCGGCGATTGGCTTTTGATTGGTATTATTACTGACCGAAGTATTGGATCGATCTTGTCCCTGAGTTGACCGATTTTCATTTCCAGAGCCGCAGGCTACAGAAGTAATCGATAAGGTCAAAGCCATAAAAATTATCACTAATCGACGTAACATATATGCTGATTTCATGACTGTTGTATTTTCTTATCTTAGCTAATTCTCAGGTTGATTTACAATTCACAATCTCAGCCTAAAGATAGAGTTTAGATATTTATCTCTTATAAATGCTATACCAAAGCCAAGCATCTAAAAGCAAGCATCAATCTCTATCTTTTACTCTTATGTTAGCTGACGATCGGATCTATAAAGTACCCAATAAACCGATCGTTTAGATCTGGTTAACCGATCTCGTTAGCGTAGCCGCTTCTGCATCAAATCGTGAAAGTAATGCCTACATCAGCTCGTAACTAGTAAAAACTCCATAATTATTTACTAGCAAGTCATCACTATTTTTCGAGTAATTAACTCAGAGGAATCTCGATCGAAGTGGCAGTACGTTTGTCTATTTACAAAGGAATTAACTCAGGGAAATTTTGTAAAACTTGGTCGTCGGTGAGTTCGTCGCCAAATCGTGCTGGAGAAAAATGGATATAAATTGCACGTAAGCGTTCTTGGTAATGAAGATTTACTAAAGATTTTAAGGCAATTTTGAGCGCGGACATATTAGATAGATCTGCTTCAATAGTAGGTTCTTCGCCTTCTAAAGCTACCGTGAGCATCACGATCAGATTTCGGGTTGGGGGCAAGGTTAACTGGGCATTGGGAGTGCTAGTTTCGCTCAGATCTGGTTCGCTCAAATACCGCGAGGCTGAATCAGTGAACAACTCATTGGCATAGTCACCCGCGCCACCTTCATCCCAGAAGACATCACCTTCATTGGCTGCCGATTGCCAGTAGGTATCGTATTGCAGCAGGTTTTGACAGATCTCTACCAATCCCTCACCAACAATTGTCAGATCGCCATCAGCTTCGATCGCTTGTCTGGCGGCTTGGTTTAAGATTCCTAGTAGTGGCGATACTTCTTCACCGCCGAGATGGATAAAAATTCGGGATACGACAAATTGGGTTTTGCCTGTGAGTTTATTGAACTGGTCGCGTAAGCTCATAGTTTTAGAGGGTAGAGGGTAGAGGGTAGGAAGTAGAGGGTAAAGGGGAGAGGGTAGGGAGTAGAGGGTAGTTAAATCGTTCATTCTCATTACCAATTACCCTTCCCCCTCTCCCAGATCCAACGATCGGTAGACTACTGTATCCATTCTAAAATACGATTCCAACTCCACCAGGGGTCGCGATCGATATTTAACTTTTGACAAGCTTTGCTACTGATATGCCCGACATGTCCGCCGTGAGGGGTTAGCAATAGATCGAGGTGGGGTTGCTTGCTGGCAATGTCGCACAGTTCGGGCACTAGAGTGGGATCGAATAGCGGATCGTCAGCGGCATAGATTATTAATACGGGTTTGTGGAGATCTGCCAAAAAATACAGCGGACTCGTCGCGGCATAATAATCTTGGACAGTCGCAAAACCCAGTCGGGGAATTACTAATTCGCGATCGAATCCCCAAATTGAGGTCGCTCGATCGATCGCGCCTGGATCGATCTGGGTAGGATGATAGCGATGTAAATCTCTAGCTAATTTTCGCAGCTCGTTAGCAATCGATCGTTCTAAATATTTGCCTAGCGGATCCGCCATTAAATAAGTCAAAGATCGATCGGATTCCAGACTGGGACAGATGACCGCCCCGCCAGCAATTTCTGGGACATCCAGACCAGCTTTAACGCCCCACAGTGCCAACTGACCGCCCAAAGAGTACCCCATCACCCAAATCGGGGCGGGACAGCCTAGCTGGAGCGATTGGCGGGCAATCCGCACGAAATCTTCGCCTTCGTGCAGACCGTCGGAAGTAAGTTGGGGAGATAACTCGGCAGTCTTACCATGAGCGCGCCAGTCAAATAAGACGACAGCATAACCTTGAGCATAAGCTTTGCGACCTAAGATCCTCAGAAACCACTGGTTCTCCAGGGTGCCAGTGATACCGTAGGTAGCGACAATCGTACCTTTGGGATCGGGCGGGATTGCATAGATCCCAAAAATTGGCACATCCCCGTCACCACTAAAAATATGCTCTTGATAAATTGGCTCTGGCTCGATGGTATGGCGTTCCCAATTGTGGCTTATCCGCAGCGCGGTGTAGAGGGTCATCGCCAGACCAGATTGCAGCCACCAAGGCGGTAGATATTGAGGATTCAATGGCTTAATGGCAGGATGAAAGATTTTAGATCGGCTTTATTTAATTTTAAGCTTCAAAGTTGGATGTTGTCCAAAGTGACGCTCGCCGAAAATTATTAGTTATTGTCGTCAGAGATCGTTGACAATATCCCAAAGATCGGGACGATCTGAGGGCATAATGAGTATACATCTGACCTAAAGCGATCGCAATCGCAGCAACTGTCGATCGACATCACATAGCTATGGATAAACTGGAGCGCGATCCACACATCGCAGCAGTCATCTTCGATCTTGATGGCGTCATCACTAATACAGTCTACTTCCATTACCTTTCATGGCAACAACTAGCCGATGAAGAGGAAATTCCCTTTGACAAGTTGACTCACGATCGAGCAATGTTGGGATTAAATCGGGAGGATGCCCTGGGTTATCTGTTGAGCTTGAGCGATCGCGATCTCGATCCGATCCAACAGCAACTACTATTAAAGCGCAAAAACGATTACTATCTAGAACTAATTGATGAACTCAACAGCGAGCATCTCCTGCCAGGTATTGGCAACCTATTGGTAGAACTACATACTGCTGGCGTGAAGATCGCCCTCGGCTCTTCGAGTAAAAATGCCCAATTAGTCCTACAACGTTTAGGGATTAGACATTTCTTCCATTTTATGGCTGACGGTCACAGTGTACCTCATCTCAAACCCGCTCCAGATGTCTTTCTATATGCCGCTGAGGCATTGGCGATTCCCCCTGCTAATTGTCTGGTCATCGAAGATGCTCCCGCAGGTGTCGCCGCCGCCTTAGCCGCCAAGATGTGGGTATTGGGCATCGGCCCCCACACACGATTAGCACGAGCGCATATGGTCTTACCAACTTTAGCGGGCATTGGCTGGGCAGAGATTCTGGCAAAGATTGATTATTATAGTGCTGGGAAGCGCAGTATTTAATAAATAATCCACTACTAGATTTACATAAATTAATTATCAATTCAGCAGTGAATTATCTCAAGTAAAATTAACTTAAATTGAAGCAGCGATCGTCAGTTCTTTCTCTCAAACCGTTCATCAGCAGGTGTCGTCTGTCATAATTGAAGATAAATTAGCGTAATTTTAGCTATGGAAGCGATCGCTCTCGAACAACAAATCCTCGTAAGTATCCGCACCTTGCCTATACAGCAACAGCATGAGGTGTTGAACTTTGCCCAATTCCTCCATCAAAAAGCAGCAGTCAAGCCCCCTCGTCGCAGTCTCAAGGGTTTAGGTGCCGATTTGAAGATTCAGATTACCGCAGCCGATATTGACGAAGCCCGTCAAGAAATGTGGGGTAACTCTCCACGGGAGATCGTTTAGAGATGGCGATTGTTGCCGATACACACGCCATCATTTGGTATTTGGTTGAACCAGAGCGATTATCTCAATTTGAATTTACCACTGGTGACTCGCGATCGAAAGATTCAAGCATTACAATCAATTATCACAATTTGGTAAAGATGCTTAGTTGTACTCAGCATCAATTCTCCAAGGAAAGGCTACGTCAACGGTTTACGAATAGATTTGACAACTCCCAAGTCTTGATTTTCAGGGGCAGCAAAATACTTAACGGGGTCAGTAGCTAAACCTTAATGACGATCGAAGTTGTCTGACACTCATTGCTTATTTCCCTTATCGCTCTTGACTTATCTTACTCATTGGGAGCGAATGATGGGATTATGCAGCAGGGTAATAGAGATTTTAGTCTAAGAACTTATCGATCGCATCCTATGCGCGGATCGATTGACGCTGATGTTGAATCTTAGCTTGTAATCGATCGGATAAATAATGTTCTCTACTTGGATAAACTGGTAATCTGGGCTGTAATTCATAGCCAGCACTGGCAAGTAACGCACTCAAGTTTGCTAGCTGTAAATGATGGTAGTCGGGATTTACTTCATCTTTAGGAACAATCCCGCCCAAATCTCTCGCACCCGCAGCTAAACAAGCTAATAATAAATCGGGATTGGGAATTAAATTTGGTGGGATTTGGATTGTAATATCCGCAGGTAATATCTGTTTGGCTAACTGAATTACTTCGGGTAATTTAAGGATATCAAAACCTAGTCCAGCGAGACTTTCCTGGCTACCTGGACTATATGGTTGTAAAATTACTTCCTGAATATGTCCCCAGCGGGTATGAATATCGGCGATCGCTTGGAGACTAATTTTCCAGTCAGATTCTGATTCACCGATACCTAATAATAATCCTGTTGTAAATGGAATTTTTAATTCACCAGCCCAATTTAGTTGTTCGAGTCTAATTGCTGGTAATTTGCTCGGAGCATGACGATGAACTCCCTCAATCACAGCCGGATCTAGCGACTCCAACATCAATCCCATTGAGACATTAACCTGCGCTAGTTTCTCCATTTCCACTAAGCTGAGAGGGCCAGCATTAGTATGTGGCAAAAAACCCAGGTCGAGAGCTAAATTGCAGAGATCGTAAATGCGATCGAGCCAAGCTTTTCGGCGAGAAGATTGGGGGTGAACTTCACCACTCAGGATCAATATTTCGCAGATACCTGTACCTTGAAGATCGGTGAGAATTGCTGCGGCTCGATCGAGTGTCATCCAATTATCCACACCAGGATCGACGCGAAAGTTGCAGTAACTACAACGATTGAAGCATTCATAGGTAGGAACGATCGTATATGCAGGACTATAGGTAATTTGCATCTGGTGGTTTTTAAATACCTATTTCCTTTCAAGTGTCAAATTAGATATCTAGGATAGTAAGTGAATGGTGAATGGTTGATACAGCAATCCTAACTGAGAAGCTAAATCGGTGTAGGGTGTGTTAGGCAGCAGCCGCATGAGCACCAATGTCGATCTAAAAAGATTTAGATGAGGCACCATAGCGGACGCGATTATATTCCTCAACTAGTCTACTTTCAGAAACAGCTTTTTGCTCTTGCACTAAAAGATTGCCAAATTCAATCAACCGAGCAATCGTAAAGTAAGGCTTGGGAAAAGTCGGCTTGATACCACTGGCAGGATTGACGACTTCCATCGCGACTCTTTCCAAACCTACTTGTTGAATAAAATCCCTAATTTGTTCGTCATAAATCCGCGCACGTATCGCTGCAAAAAAGTCAACTGCTTGCTCTGGGAATCGATCGACTAGACCGACAATTTCTCG
Organism: Chamaesiphon sp.; assembly: GCF_041737865.1. Taxonomy (NCBI): domain Bacteria; kingdom Bacillati; phylum Cyanobacteriota; class Cyanophyceae; order Gomontiellales; family Chamaesiphonaceae; genus Chamaesiphon; species Chamaesiphon sp. Next base: position 38,502 of record NZ_JBGSQZ010000326.1, on the reverse strand, counting down.
CCCTGAAATATTGTCGGGGGCAAATACACCACTAACGATCCCAATTTTGTCATCGCGAGTCGGCACCCAATAAAATTTATCCATCCGTCCATCTCGGACTAATGGAGCATACAGCGTCGATAAATCGTTACCAGTTAAAATAATCGGAATCCGAGGCAAAGGAGTCGAATCATAACTACCAGGTAACTGCACATTTGTCGGATTGTCCGCAATGTTCATTAGCGTGGCATTAACCAACTGCGTATTTACTGTATATTGGGTTCCTTGGTCAAATCTCCCCGCACCAGCATCGATATCATTGATGACTAATACCGCCATTCTCCCCCGCACCTTGATGATTTCGGCGGCTTCGCGATACCGCAACCGGATCAATCGCGCCGAATCACCCGCATCGGGACTTTCTAGCTCCCCTGCCGAAATGTGGATTGCTTCCACCTTCATGCGATCGAATACCAATTCACACTGAAAAGTTTTTCCCTCGCCTTTGCGCCCATGTACGCCCAAAATCAGCGGTACTTTTACACCAGGTAAGTCGAGAAAATTTTTGGTGATGTGTACGGCTAATTTATCGAGAAAAGCCGGAGCGATATAATAATCCATGAGCGAGTGAATGGTGGAAGGTGGAGGGTGGATAGTGAATAGAGTTTAACGCGCATTGCGCGTCAGGAATCGGCAAAACCACAATTTTTAGATTGCCAACTTCTACTATCCACCATCCACCATCCACCATCCACGACCCACCATCCACAAACGATCGCCATTTCCTGTTATTGTAGGTGTGAGAAAATTTGAGTTGAGAAAAGAAACAAGATGGGGACGACTTACCAACGGGTATTGCTCAAATTGAGTGGGGAAGCCCTGATGGGCGATCTTGGCTACGGTATCGATCCGACAATTGTTCAAGCCATCGCCCAAGAAGTAGCCGAAGTCGTCGCCACTGGTGTCCAAGTCGCCATCGTTGTTGGTGGTGGAAATATTTTCCGTGGAGTCAAAGCTTCGGCGAAAGGAATGGATCGAGCCACGGCTGACTATGTGGGGATGATTGCCACTGTGATGAATGCTATTACCCTCCAGGACGCGTTAGAACAGAAGGGAGTACCAACTAGAGTCCAGACAGCCATCGCCATGCAGGAAGTCGCTGAACCCTATATCCGGCGGCGGGCAATCCGCCATCTCGAAAAAGGACGAGTAGTGATATTTGGAGCGGGTTCTGGTAATCCTTTCTTTACAACCGATACCGCCGCTGCGCTCCGAGCAGCCGAGATCGATGCTAATGTAATTTTTAAGGCTACCAAAGTTGATGGTGTATATGATGCCGATCCGCAGATAAATCCTGATGCTAAACGGTTTCAAAGCCTGACATTTAGTCACGTTCTCGCTCAGGACTTGCGGGTGATGGATACTACTGCAATTGCGATGTGTCGGGAAAATAATATTCCCATTATCGTGTTCGATTTATTGGAACGGGGGAATATTCAACGGGTGGTAGCTGGTGAAACAATTGGTACATTTATAGGAGTTTCTTGTGAAATTTGCTGATGTCGAAGGTCATATGCAGAAAGCGATTGAGTCTGTCAGTCGCTCATTTAATACGATTCGTACCGGACGCGCTAGTACGAGTTTGCTCGATCGAATCTCGATCGATTATTATGGTACTCCCACTCCATTAAAAGCTCTGGCAAATATCGGGACTCCCGATTCAACGACGATTACGATCCAACCATTCGATCGCAGTAGTATGAGTACGATTGAGAAAGCGATTTCGCTCTCAGATATTGGCTTGACTCCCAATAACGATGGTTCGACAATTCGGTTAAATATTCCCCCATTAACTGGCGAACGTCGCAAAGAATTTGTCAAACAGGCTGGTAAATACGCCGAAGAAGGTAAAATCTCGATTCGGAATATCCGCCGCGATGCGATCGATTTTGTCAAGAAGCAGGAAAAATATAGCGAGATTTCTGAAGATGAATCCAAGGATCTCCAAGATAAAATTCAGAAACTAACTGATAAGTATGGAGCTAAAGTCGAGCAGGTATTAGCTGAAAAGGAAAAGGATATTACAACTGTTTAAATTTGATAGTTAAGCTGCTAGTTGTGTCAATCTAGATGGTAAATATGACCTACCATCTAGATTGGACGAGCTATTAAAAAATAGCTTTAATATATAATAATCGATCGCGATCGCCAACTACTTCTTTATGAAAATAAAAGTAATTGAAAACTTTGATGGTAGTTTCACTCTCGAACCACAAGTAGAAGCAATATTATTTAGCTTACTAAATGGTGAAAAATTTATTCAGCAAGTCGCAGAGCAAGCTAATTCTCAAGCAGTAATATTTACTGAAATATTGTTTCAACCAGTCCCATATAGTCCAGGTACGCCAAAAGGAATGCCTGCCGATCTCGAACGATATCATCAATCGCCAGAGTATCTAATTATCAATGTACCGCCTAACTTTATGTTTGCTGCAAAGATTTTTCAGCCGAGTCGGCTATGTGCAATCTATCAGAAAATTCGGGATTAATACTGTTTAAGAATTATGTCATCGACTACCGATCTTCCAAGTTTAGGTAGCTTGGAATCTTTACCATATATTGACGATGCGGGAGAATTACCTCAGAGTCTCCAGCATCAAATTGGGATTTATGCAATTTTCGATCGCACTCAAGTATTACAATTTGTTGGCTACTCGCGAGATATTTACCTGAGTCTCAAACAGCATCTAGTCAGACAACCCGAACATTGCTATTGGGTAAAAGCTACCACGATCGATCGTCCAAATCGGACATTTCTCGAAAGTGTGCAGTCAGCCTGGATTGCTGAAAATGGCAGTATACCCCTAGGAAATGGTGCGGCTAATGCCATCTGGCTGGATCCGATTTCCACCAGCTATGCGATGACAGCAGCCGAAAGTGCCAGCTTTTCAGATCTCGATGGTTTAGCTCAAATCAAGTTACTCAAGCAAGTCGCCAGACGAGTCGAAGACACCATCATCACGAAACTCCACCAGCGTGGTATCAAAACCGAAATTCGCTTCAATCCCAAGCTCAAAGAGCAAGGTTTACTAGATCTAAAATAATCTCGGTGACAATAGTAAACCAAGGTGTCACCCGTTCAACAACCCTAAACCCTACACCCTAAAGCCTAAACCCTAAACCCTAAACCTTAAACCCTACACCCCAAACCCTAAAGCCTAAAGCCTAAATTCAGCCTTCCCGTGATTGTGGTAAAAAAGAACTATTCCTACTGCTAGGTAAACGTTTGAGGCGGACAGTTTGTAAAAACCAGCAAGCGACGGCACCTGGGAGAGATAATAATAACCACAGTGGCGATAATAAAAAAGCTAAGACTATACCACCGATCGCTGTAGCAATCCCCAAAAGTTGTAGTAAAATAATTCGTGGTCTTCTATGGGCTGTACCCAATTTAATAGTGCCACCTTGAAGCCACCAATAGATCGACTGTAGATTGCCATCCAGCCAGTGGTAGAGAGGATGGCGCATTGTCTGTGTGCGGGAAGATGCCTGAAATACCTTAACTAGTAAATTGCGAAGGGTTAAGACGATTTTAGTACACAAACTAATCAATGTTACTAAGGGCATATTTTCCCAGAGTTTGTCTACACCAATTCGATATTGATCGCGGAAAAAATGCTGCTGTTGTGCTGCTAAATTGGTGAGAGAATGATGTACGATCCGACCGATCGTACTGGGATTTGATGTTGGTAAAGATGATGAAGCGAATGTATTTAATAGCCAATTTTCGGTTGATGATTGACTATCTCCAGCTAATCGCCACCAGCCTGGTTGTTCGTCCATGCCTTCAATCGCGGAGTGAACATCGCTTGTCAAGATTTCACGCTGTCCAGCCAACACGAGATCTGCTAAAATCTTGCGGAGTTCGATCCGATCGATCTGCAATCCAGGTTGGGCTAAATATGTGAGATGTCGATCGATCGCTTGACGTTCGACACCCGTTAGGTGTGGGAGCGATTCACTAATGAGCCATTCTAAATATTGAGCTTGGTTACAGTTGAGACGAATCGATTCTCTCTGAACAAAATTAGCAAAAGCAGTTACTGACTTTGGAGTAATAATCCCTTCTAAGATTCGATTTAGTCCATCCAAACGTCCCCAGAGTAGATCGTTTGCTCTCCATGACTTTTTAAAAAAACCACCAATATTATATAGTTTATCGCCGCCTAATTTCTCTTGCGTATTTTTACCATTTCCAATCCCTAATTGGGCATTGTCTGGACTGATACAGATCGGATTAATTATTTTCTTTTCACTCAAACTAGTGAGATACTCAAATGGATATAATTCTCGATCGATATATTCAAATGTATGCCAATATTGAAGTAATCGATCTGTATATGAACCGCCCAATTTATCGATCGTTGCTGCTGCTGCTAATTCCACTTGCTTCAAGATACTGGGAAAGCTTTGATTGTGATTTGTGTCATCTTCCAACCGTCGATCTGTCCAGATTAGGAGCCGGAGATCGGTACTTTGCTGTAGCTCGGCAATCCGCTGCTTGAGTTGGGCAAAGACGCTAGAAATTCGAGTTTGGGACAACCAGCGATCTGATTGTCCCAAACTATTTGTGGCTGCTAATTCTGGTAAGTCCAGCCAAAAGTAGACGGGAATAGTCTCAAGATTTGCTCCAGATGAATCATTCGGGACAAAGGTACGAAATCTAGTTCCATCTAATAAGAATCGGTGCAGCCGAAATATTAGTTCGTATACTAAAGCACGTAGCCGTCGATCGTTTGATTCTTGATTGATTAGATAGTAAAAGTAATTACTAATAGTTCGATCGCTCAGTAACAATTCTAAACTAGCTCTAATTATTTCTAGTAATTTAATATTGCAGCTCAATTGATTTGACAAATATTGAAGCTGCTGCTCGGCATCACTATCGACAGCGATTAAATCAGCGATTCTCTCAATTAAATAAAAGTGCTGCCGAATACTATACTCAACGTCCAAATCGATAATTTGCGACTCAAATCGATCGAGTAGCTTGTAGTAATGGTGGCGATCTTGATTACTAGTAAACTTACTATTTAAAATTCGATCGATCTTATCGAGCGTCACCGAATATTGAGTATTCTGGGAGCTGAGATCGGCATGAAGCAATAGGGGTAAATTGCGATCGCGAAAATCAAATAATCTTCCCCGTAAATAAATTTGAGATTGAGTTCGATCTCCACTCTCTAACAGTTGCTGAGTATCAACTTCAACTTCAGCTCGATCGATTAGAGCTTGATACCGCCGCACTTTATGATTATGTTCGTGAATCGTCCGCAGATCGTTGGTAATACTCTGATGAATCGGAATCGATAGAGCTGCGGCTTGGAGAATTTGCCCCATCCGAGATTGTTGCTTGCCACTCAATTGCAGCCTGTCATTCAAATGTTCGGGATTGGGATCGACATAAAATAACTTGCGGCGTCCCTGACGAGTGGGTAATCGATAATATGCTGCCTTCATCAGGCAAGTCAAAGGAGTATTATCGAGTAAACCACCATCTAGAAAATATAATTTATCGGTACTTGTTTGTAAATCTGGCGAATAATGACGCGTTAACTTTCCCCATCTTACCAACTGCCGATCGACCAAATTTGAGCGATCTTCTAAATCTACCTCCACCAGTGGAAAAATCACTGGCGTTCCACCCGTAATCTGACACAATTTAACCAAAGCTTGATATGTATCGCTTGGTGTTCGTGGTAGCTTGGGATCTGGGTAGTGCGGATTGAAAGGTTCTTTACGTCCTAAGCGATGCTCGATCCGAAACAGTGTTCGATGATTCTTCGATTTAAGATTGAGCCGATTTTCTGCTAGTGTCCGATCTACCTTGCCGATATAATCAGTTCCAGCGATCGCCAAATCCAACTCTTGAGTGGGCGAAAACCATTCTTGCGGCGAACGAGATCGTTTATGCTCGATCGAGCCGATTAATGTTGCCAGTAATTCCCGTTGATAAAAGTCACCATTAGCGATCGATCCCCCAACTTGAGATTTAAATAAATTGGGTTTTTGGAGTAGTTTTAGCAAATCGCCACTATTGCGCCAAATTCTCGCAAACATACTATAGTCCACCATTTGGCGATCGGTGCTATTGGCGATCGCGTATCCGAGCAGAATCCCATTCACACCACCCGCCGAACTGCCAGAAATCAGATCGACAACCAGATCGGCATCTGTCAATGCCTTCACCAACTTATAAATACCACGACCTCTGACTGCATGGTAGAATTCTTGGCAAACACCATGAGTATAAATCGCCAAAGAGATGCCGCCATAGACTACCAGCCCCAACTGCATTTCACGCAAAAATTTTGGCTGATAATCACTACGCTGATTTGACTTGATTGCAGGTAACACGCAACAACTAGGGGAAAGATTAGGGTAGAGGTGAGATTCGATCGATCTGGTTTAGCTGATTACTATTGAGTAAGTTGACCGAACGGCTTGCGGTCTGCATCGGTATCGCCAAGCCCAACGAGTGTAGCAGCGACCTTCCCACATTTTAACAGGCTCCGGATTGATTAGTAGTAGATGGATTTGAGGCTTGTGCCCTTAACTTGCGGATTTTCAGAGTTGGTTGCGACTACTAAAAGTAACACATTAGAGTAAGTTCGTGGCATTGTCAAACACTAAAATCAGGCAGCGGGTTTAATCTGACGGGGAACCCAACAAGCACGAATCGCTGTCAACTGTCAACTGTCAACTATTTACACACACCAAATGCCCAAGTTGTGGCAAGCTAAAGGGGAGATAATAGCAGCCAAATCCTAAACTTCTTTTGTATATGCAGACCCTGCCAGCACCCACTCAGTCCGCTTATAGTAATTTAGGTACAGACACCACAATTCATCGCCGCAAGACCCGTCCTGTAGCCGTTGGCAGCATAATTATCGGCGGTAACAACCCAGTTGTAGTGCAGTCGATGATCAACGAAGATACTCTAGATATCGATGGTGCAGTAGCCGGAATTCGCCGTCTCCACGAGATCGGCTGCGAAATTGTCCGTGTCACCGTCCCCAGCATGGCACATGCCAGAGCATTGGCTCAAATCAAACAAAAACTGATCGACACATATCAAATCGTCCCGCTCGTGGCAGACGTGCATCACAATGGGATGAAAATCGCCCTCGAAGTCGCCAAACATGTCGATAAGGTGCGGATCAATCCAGGCTTGTACGTATTTGAAAAGCCCAAGCCAGACCGCACAGAGTATACACCAGCCGAATTTGCCGAAATTGGCGACAACATCCGCGATATGCTCGAACCGCTAGTAATCTCCCTCAGAGATCAAAATAAAGCGATGCGGATTGGGGTCAATCACGGTTCCCTTGCCGAACGGATGTTGTTTACCTATGGGGACACGCCCCAAGGAATGGTCGAGTCCGCGCTCGAATGCGTCCGCATCTGCCAATCTTTTGACTTTCACAATCTCATCATCTCGATGAAAGCTTCTCGCGTCCCAGTGATGGTAGCGGCGTATCGATTGCTCGCACAACGGATGGACGCAGCCGGAATGGATTATCCGATTCACTTGGGCGTTACAGAAGCTGGTGATGGCGAGTACGGACGGATCAAATCCACCGCTGGTATTGCCACTCTATTAGCAGAAGGGATTGGCGATACGCTTAGAGTATCCCTGACGGAAGCTCCAGAAAAAGAAATTCCGGTCTGTTACAGTATTCTCCAGTCGTTAGGACTCCGCAAAACGATGGTAGAATACGTCGCTTGTCCTTCTTGCGGTCGGACATTATTTAATCTCGAAGAAGTTCTCCACCAAGTGCGCTCGGCAACTAATCACCTGATTGGGTTGGATATTGCCGTGATGGGCTGTATTGTCAACGGGCCAGGAGAAATGGCTGATGCTGATTATGGTTATGTTGGCAAAACTCCTGGCTATATCTCCTTGTATCGCGGTCGAGATGAGATTAAACGGGTGCCTGAAGCTGATGGTGTCGCTGAGTTGATTGCGTTGATTAAAGCTGACGATCGCTGGATGGAACCAGAATAACTCGTAATTCGGCGTTGCCGATCTCTTTTGTGCCATTCCGAAATCCTCCAGTCCCCCAGTCCCCCCATCCCCCCATCACACCTGCCGATCGCTGATTTATGCTAAATTAAAGATGATATTGTCACATTAACCTTTCCTTTCCTGCTAAATTTTAGACGTAAATCATGAAGATTGAAAAACACGGGTTAGTTATCGGTGCCACTGCCTTAGTCCTCACAGCAGTAGCGGTTACTGGTGCGGGGCTTCATCTTCCCAAAGGTGTTGCATTCTTCAAGAATAGTCCTAAGGAATCGATCGATGAAGTGTGGCAAATCGTCGATCGACAATACGTCGATGGTACTTTCAATCAGAAAGACTGGCGGGCAATCCGCAAACAGTACGTCGTTCAAAAAGATTATAAGACCAAGGAAGAAGCTTATAAAGCGATCCGGTTGATGCTCAAAAATCTGGGCGACCCCTATACCCGATTTATGGATCCCAAAGAATTTCGGGATCTTCAGGTCGAAACCTCTGGTCAATTAATCGGGGTGGGCATTCAACTGAGTCAGAATGAGAAAACCAAGAAACTTGAAGTAATTGCCCCGATCGAAGATACTTCAGCTTCTAAAGCGGGAATCTTATCTAAGGATATTATCATCAAAATTGATGGTAAAAGTACCGCAGGTATGGATGTAAATCAAGCCGTACAACTGATCCGAGGTAAGGAAGGTACGAGTGTCAAACTCACCATTCAACGGGATAGTCGTCAGACACTCGACTTTACCCTACTGCGCCAACAAATCGAGATTCACCCCGTCGAAGCCAAATATCGTCCGAACGAACTCAATGGCATCGGTTACATCCGCCTCAAACAGTTCAGTGCTAACGCTGCAACCGAAATGGGAACGGCAATCGGCAAACTCGAAAGCCAAGGTGCTAAAGGTTATATCCTCGACTTACGATCGAATCCTGGTGGCTTACTCTATGGCGCGATCGATATTGCGCGGATGTGGTTAGATGATGGCAAAATTGTCTCGACCGTCAACCGTCAAGGCACAGGCGATGTGAGTGTGGCAAACAATACCGCCATTACCAAAAAACCTCTAGTCGTCCTCGTCGATGGCGGCTCGGCAAGTGCTAGTGAAATCCTCTCTGGTGCCCTTCAAGACAACAAACGCGCCCAACTCGTAGGCGCGAAAACCTTTGGGAAAGGGTTGGTACAGTCCGTGCGACCGCTCTCAGATGGTGCGGGAATGGCAGTGACGATCGCTAAATACTTTACGCCCAATGGTAAAGATATCAATCGCGCGGGCATCAAGCCAGATATAGAAGTCAAATTAACCAAAGCTCAAATTCAAGCCTTAGTCAAGGATCGGACTAAAGTTGCGACGGCTGCCGATCCACAGTATGCCAAAGCAATTCAAATGTTGCAAGTAGCGATCGCCCGAAATGGTAACTCAGCCCTAAAAAAGTAACAGGCAGTTTACCGACATTCACAGATGTGTCATGTAAACTAGCGACTGATTCCAATTGTCAGCTCGAACGGTCGGTTACTAATATCACCAATCGGTATCTCACCAAGGCACTATATTATCTTTGGTTCGCTACTAATGATTGAGCGATAGCCCCGACTTATATTCATAAGTCGGGGCTATCTAATGCGATCTCAATATGATTCACAATTCACCATCCACCATTCACCATCCACCATCCACAAATCGATCGACGATAGACCTCCTGCGAAAATAAAAGCAAAATCTTTGATGATACTATTCTCGTCCAAAACTTCCCCTAAAGCCTAAAGCCTGACTTTCGCAGGAAGTCTAATATTAATCTAGCTAATAATTCAAATCCTAATTAAAAATATCCACTGAATCCTCGAAATCGCTATCCATAAAATCTAGTTCTAAATAAGATGACAAAATAGACTTAACTTGGCGAATTTTGTCAGTGCTCAACATTCCTAACTGCTTTACTAATCGCTGTTTATCAAAAGTCATTGGATCGACACAAACAATAAAACTATCGGTAGTTAAGCCATTGGTTACATTGTGTTCGATCGGGACAACCACAGGTAGTAGTCTATTATCTGGAGCACTGAATGTAATCGGCAATACTGTTACCTTCCTGCGCTGATTAAAAAGTGTACCAGATACGATCGTCGCGGGGCGAGTCTTGCGAATTTCAGTGCCAATTGAAAGGTCAAAATTGACTAACCAGATACTTCCCAGTCGGTAATTGCTGCTTGTTGCCATTCCTCATCCTCCGCTGATGTTTGTTCGTCTAGATTCAAGCAAGCGGAGAGCATGGCTTGTTGCTGCTGTTTTTTCTGCCAAGCAGAAAGCAATGATTCAATTAATTGGCTGCGGTTGGCTACTCGTTCATCGACATAGCGAACCAGTTCGTGGGGCAATGAAATAGATATTTTCACGATCGTCTCAATGCTACTGATGATGCTACATATTATCTGACCAAAGAGCGTACTTAGTCAAGAAATTTTCAGTGCCGATGTGAGTGTGGATCGTGAAGCAATTATTGCAGGGTAGTCTACAATGATCTAGTCGAACGGCTTGCCGTCTACGGCAGTAATCGAGTAAGTAGAGAACCTCAAAGCAACATGACTAAGTTTGTATTCGTCACTGGTGGCGTAGTTTCGAGTATTGGCAAAGGGATTGTCGCAGCCAGTTTGGGACGATTGCTCAAATCACGCAACTATTCTGTCTCAATTCTCAAGCTCGACCCTTATATCAACATCGATCCTGGTACGATGAGTCCCTACCAACATGGGGAAGTATTTGTCACCAAGGATGGCGCAGAGACAGATCTGGACTTGGGACATTACGAGCGATTTACCGATACATCCATGTCACGACTCAATTGCGTCACGACGGGAGCGATTTATCAAGCGGTAATTAATAAAGAACGCCGTGGCGACTACAATGGCGGTACAGTGCAGGTAATTCCCCATATTACCAACGAAATTAAAGAACGGATCGATCGCGTCGCCAAAAATACCAACCCTGATGTCGTGATTACCGAAATCGGTGGCACCGTCGGCGATATCGAATCACTCCCCTTCCTCGAAGCAATTCGTCAATTTCGGAAAGATGTCGGACGACGTAATGTAGTATACATGCACGTTGCGCTCGTACCGTGGATTTCCACTGCGGGAGAGATGAAGACAAAGCCGACACAGCATTCGGTTAAAGAACTCAGATCGATCGGGATTCAACCAGATATTTTAGTCTGTCGCAGTATCCAGCCACTACCCCAAGGGATTAAAGAAAAACTGTCAGAATTTTGTGATGTGCCTGTAGAGTGCGTAATTAATGCGCCCGATGCTGGGAGTATTTATGAAGTTCCCCTGATTATGGAACGTGAGGGGCTGGCAACACAAGCGATCGAACTACTCCAGCTCGAACAACGCACCCCCGATCTGACTCAGTGGCAGCATTTGGTCGATCGAATGCAGACATCTACCCAGGAAGTCAAAATCGCCCTCGTTGGTAAGTATACCCAACTCGGCGACGCATATCTATCCGTCGTCGAAGCTCTCAAACATGCCGCGATCGCCACAGGTGCTAAATTAGAAATCGTCTGGGTTAATTCTGAAGATCTAGAGTGCCACGGTGCGGCTAAATACCTCGCAGACGTGCAGGGGTTAGTAGTCCCTGGCGGATTCGGTATTCGCGGCGTAGAGGGCAAAATTGCCGCCATCCAGTATGCACGAGAGCATGAGATCCCTTTCCTCGGATTGTGCTTGGGAATGCAGGCGGCGACGATCGAATGGGCGCGAAATGTCGCTAAACTCGACAGGGCTAATAGTGCGGAATTCGATCCTGATACTCCCAATCCAGTGATTAATCTCCTGCCCGAACAGCAAGATGTCGTCGATCTCGGTGGTACGATGCGGTTGGGTTTATATGCCTGTAGACTGGAGCCAAATAGCCTCGCGCACCAGCTTTATCAGCAAGAAGCGATCTACGAACGCCATCGCCATCGGTATGAGTTTAATAACGCCTACCGCAATTTATTTCTCAATAGCGGCTATGTAGTCAGCGGGACATCTCCCGATACACGCTTGGTGGAAATCATCGAGCTACCCGCGCATCCCTTCTTTATCGCTACTCAATTCCATCCTGAATTTCAGTCTACGCCCAGTTTGCCTCATCCTTTGTTCAAAGGTTTGATGTCCGCAGCTTTGGCGAGAATTGTTGATGTAGTTCCTGCTCTGGAGCATCGTCTTCCCGAACTGTCATTCGATCGAGTAGATTAGATGCTTTAATTGGGATTTTGAATTGTTGCGGAGATCTACCCACCCCAACCTTCGGGCACCCCTGTCTTGAAAAGGTGCTCTACTTGGGGAAACCCCAAGACCGCACTTTTCGCTCCGAGGAGGGGATTTTCTGGCTCGAAGCGAAGTCTGGTGGATTTGTCAGTATGCATTAGCCTTTCCAGCGGGAAGAATAGAGTAGGGGATGAATATTAGTGAAATGTGGTTGAGGAAACAAGCAAGATGGCGTTAATTGTTCAAAAATATGGGGGGACATCAGTTGGTTCCGCCGAGCGGATTCAAGCAGTTGCACGGCGAGTAGTTGAGACTGTCAAAGCTGGGAACCAATTGGTAGTAGTCGTCTCGGCGATGGGCAAAACTACGGATGGTTTAGTCAAGTTAGCGCACGAGCTATCGAGTCAGCCATCGCGCCGTGAGATGGATATGCTGCTGGTGACAGGCGAACAGGTAACGATCGCATTATTGAGTATTGCTATCCAGGAATTGGGACAACCCGCGATCTCGCTCACAGGTGCCCAAGCAGGAATTATCACTGAAGCCGAGCATACCCGCGCACGGATTTTGGAGATCGTACCCGATCGAATCGAACGCCATCTCAAAGAGGGTAAAGTGGTAGTAGTTGCTGGATTTCAGGGCGTAATTGCCACTGAGGATCGGGAGATTACCACTTTAGGGCGGGGCGGCTCAGATACATCGGCTGTCGCCCTCGCTGCTGCGCTCAAAGCAAGTGCCTGTGAGATTTACACCGATGTACCAGGGATTTTGACGACCGATCCGAGGATCGTCCCAGCGGCGCAACTACTCACCGAAATTACTGCCGATGAAATGCTCGAACTCGCCAGCTTGGGGGCGAAAGTATTGCACCCTCGCGCTGTCGAAATTGCCAAAAATTATGGCGTACCGCTAGTCGTGCGATCGAGTTGGACGGATGAGCCAGGTACATGGGTAGTCTCACCAGTGCCGCGATCGCGCTCTCTGACTGGCTTAGAGATTGCCCGCTCTGTAGATGCGGTAGAATTTTCGACAAATCAAGCCAAGATCGCGCTGTTACAGGTACCCGATCGAGCCGGAATTGCCGGACAATTATTTGGGGCATTAGCACGAGAAAATGTCGATGTCGATCTGATCGTCCAATCGATCCACGAAGGCAATACTAATGATATCGCTTTCACTGTGGATAAACAGGCCAGCAAACGCGCCCAGGCGGTCGCTGAAGCCATCTCTCCCGTTCTCCATGACAATTCTATTGCCAATGACGATCGAGTCCTCGTAGCCGACGATATCGCCAAAGTTAGCATCGTTGGTGCGGGGATGATTGGTAGACCTGGAGTAGCCGCCCAGATGTTCAAAACCCTCGCCGATGTAGGGATCAATATTCAAATGATTTCTACCTCAGAAATCAAGGTAAGTTGTGTAATTGCGGCTGTTGATAGCGATCGAGCGATCGATGCACTGTGCCATCAGTTTGAGATTTCTACCTCCTCTCACGAGAATGCCAAGCAGATAACCGCACCATCAGTACGCGGTGTCGCCCTCGATCTCGATCGGGCGAGATTAGCTATACTGCAAGTACCCGATCGTCCCGGCATGGCGGCGGAGTTATTTGGGATTTTGGCAGCAAACAATATTAGTTTGGATGCAATTATCCAGTCTCAACGCACTCGGATTATCGCTGGGGTAGCCACGCGGGATATCGCCTGTACGATCGCCCAATGTGATGCCGCAGATGCCAAGCGCGTACTGGAAGCTGCCGCGCCGGAATTGGGCTGTGGGGCGGTAGTTGTCAACAAATCGATCGCTAAAGTTAGCATCGTCGGTGCGGGGATGATTAGTAATCCAGGTGTAGCGGCACAAATGTTTAATTGTCTCGCTACGGCGGGGATTAACATTCAAATGATTGCCACGTCTGAGATTAAAATTAGTTGTGTGGTGACTCGATCTCAAGGTATCGATGCACTCAAAACAATTCATCGCGCATTTGGATTAGGGTAATAAAAGAGAGCACAAATCTAGAATCGATACTCAAATACCAAGCAAATAGAGTGGGTTTAGATCTAACTGTTAGTCCAATATCGGTAGACGAAATCGAATCGCTAGTCATCCTCGATCGCTTATGCTTTGGAGGGTTATGGTCGAGCGATAGTTATCGTCGTGAATTAACCAATGAAAATAGCCATTTTCTGGGCATCTCAGTCGCTAAAGATCTAGAACCAGCCACATCAGGGATTATCGGTTTCGGTTGCTTCTGGGCGATTTTAGACGAGGCTCATATCACCTTACTCGGCATCCATCCGCAGTATCAACGGCAAGGATTGGGACAATTACTATTAGGTGAATTACTCATTAAGGCGCGCGCGATCGAGATGGCACGAGCTACACTAGAAGTCCGCGCTTCCAATGATGGTGCCATTCATCTCTATGAGAAATACGGTTTCCAAACTGTCGGACGCCGGAAGAAATACTATCAAGACACTGGAGAAGATGGCGTCATCATGTGGCGAGGTGGTTTGCAGCATCCCAACTTTACCCTCATCGAAAATCAGCCGCCCACTTAATCGATCGTCATCACTCCAAGCGATCGATAACTTTAACTAGGTTTCAATTAATCAGTTTCAAAATTTATTTTAACTAAGATTAATTCATGATATGGTATTTAACTAGAAGTTGAGGTGTATTCATGAGAAAATTTTTGGTTAATTCTAGTTGGATGCTATGTATTGGGACACTCGGTTCGTTATGCCAGTTGGCAATGAGCAACACAGCCGCGATCGCAGTTACTAATATCTCGCAGCAACAGCCCATCCAAAAGATCGGAGCGTTAGCAGTAAATAAGGATGCAAAAACAATTACGACTCCTACTGGTTTAAAGTATACCGTTCTCAAAGTAGGAAAAGGAGCAACACCAAAACCAGGGCAAACAGTTGTCGTTCACTATACAGGTACGCTCACCAACGGCAAAAAGTTTGATAGTTCTCGCGATAAAGGTCAACCTTTTAGTTTTATAGTCAGTCAAGGACAAGTAATTCCTGGTTGGGATGAAGCTCTAAGTACGATGAAAGTCGGCGAGAGACGTAAGTTAACTATTCCACCAAAATTAGGTTATGGAGCCGCAGGTGCTGGCGGTGTAATCCCACCGAATGCAACGCTAATTTTTGATGTTGAATTACTCAAGATTAGTAATTAGAAATTGGCTCTCGATCGGATCTAATCGATCTAAATATTTCGGCATCAATATCGATATCATCTGTCATTTAGCTGGTGGGCATTGCCCACCCTACAAATTTACCTTTCTATCGAGGACGATCGAAGAGATATTCTTTGATTCGATTTTGCTCGGTTTGTAAGCCAAGAATATCACTAGATATTCCAGCTAGACGCAAATCGATCGTGTTAATCCGGCTGTCAATAATTTGTACCTGTTCTTCGACTTTTTTTAATTGAGATAAAACTTGTTGGATGTCGGTGGAAATTTTTTGGTTATCACTGGAAAGTTGTCTATTATCACTGCGTACATCGTTCAATTGGCGTTCAAAGCTACCAAATCCCGATTGGATGGCACTAATCAGGCTATCTAGCTTCTGTTCGACTTGCTCTAGGCGTTCTTCTGACATTGTAGGTTCAAGCCTGAATCTTCATGGGGAGTATAATTAAATACTATCATTTCGATCGATAACGTTCAATGTTGCGATCGTAAATTCGAGTTAGTCATCGATAATGTCTCCAGCCATCAATTCCCCCCATTCGGTTGATGTTTGATAGTGCTCGACCATCTGTTGCGCTTGTTGGGCTAGAATGAGTTGTCGTTCGGCTAGAGGCTTGCGAAGAAAAGCCCGCCGATCTTCTAAGGTTAACTCGGTCTTGTTGTCAGACCACTCGCGTTGGCGTAGCCTTTCGGAACGAAAATCGGATGATATCGATAATTTCTGTTTGACTAATTCCCTTTCGGCTGGGGGAAGAGTTTGAACCATTTGCACGATTGAGTCTACTAACTGAGTATTCATTGACAGGTAAGCTCAGGAATCTAGTTACCATTATATCTAGAGCCGCGATCGATCGGATTGCCATAACTGCCGAACGTTGCTATACTTGTACTGATAAGTGTACAAGTTAAATAGATGAAAGTTGTATCCTTCAGTGAGGCGAGAAGTAGCCTCAAGACAGTACTCGATCGAGTGTCGGCGGATGCTGATTATACAATTGTCACCAGACGCGATGCCGATGACGTGGTAGTGATGTCCTTGGAGTCTTTTAATAGTCTGATGGAGACGGTGCATTTACTCAAGTCGCCAGCAAATGCGGCTCATTTAGAGCGATCGATCGCCCAATTTAGAGCTGGAAAGGTGGTAGAGCGAGACTTGCTGGATGAGTAGAAAATTAGCTTGGACAGATGAGGCGTGGGATGATTATCTTTACTGGCAAGGACAAGATAAAAAGACGCTTAAAAGAATCAATAAATTGATCGCAGAAACGATGCGCGATCCGTTTGAAGGTGTGGGTAAACCGGAACCACTGAGAGAGAATTTAGCGGGTTTTTGGTCGCGGCGAATTGATGATGCCAATCGGTTGGTTTATGCAGTGGAAGATGAGTATTTAACAATTATTTCGTGCCGATATCATTATAACTTCTAATTTTGTTGTGGAATATTGGGCGATCGGCACAAAATTAGAGAGTTAGATATTGTTGGGGTGAGTGGTGTGGCTGGGTACGATAAGGATCGATCGTAATGAATTGAAAGCAGCAATTGATAGCATAAATGGAATGTAAAAATTGAGTAATTTAGTTTTTAGATTTTTCCAGAAAACTTTTAATCTGCCCTACTGCTATATTAGTTTCTGTTGTTAGTTTCTGGAATGCAACGTGGTTCTCAGAATGACTGTAAACTTCTATACTATTCTCCTCTATCGAAAAATATTTTCCTGAATTTAATTCAACAATGACTTTGTAGAAAATATCGGACGAGACATAAAGTGCATCTTCTTCATAAGAGCCTATCGGCATATCAACTACGATTTTTAATGATTCAATTATACTATCTTTTTCTTCTATATTGACATCGCTTATTTTTTTAACTTTTCCATCATAAGATGAGAAAGAGCCATCCCTATCTACTTGATAAACAAACGAAGTTCTTGTCCTGGGATGTTTTAAGAAAAAGTCGTGAATCACACTAACTGCTATAGTAATTAAAAGAAAAATAATTGAAAAGCTTAACATTGTGTGCTTGCTCAAATAAGATTCAATTTGCACTAAGCTAAACTGAGAAACACAAACAAAAACCAAGAAAGAGGGGAATCCAATTATAAATATTGTGTTTGGATTCTTAATATTTGCTTTGCAATTTTCAAGATTTTCACAATAAATGACAAGAAAGTCATTATTATCTGCTATTGATACTTTCATGATTTAAATTGGAAAGAATGTTGATTACAGCTTTAGTATTCCCATTATTTACTATTAATTCCCCTGAGATTCGATTACGCCTTCGGCTTCATTTACCATCAACTTCAATCGCTCCAACGTCCCCAATTCAACATCCTCCCACAAACCCCGCTGATTAGCTTCGAGCAATCTTTCTGCCATATCTCGTTGCACCCAGGGATTATTTTGTTCGATGAATTCGCGGACTGGTTCGTCGAATAAATAAGCATCTGCCACACCTTGATACATGAAGTCCTGAACGCAATTTGCCGTGGCATCATAGGCAAATAAGAAATCTAACGTCGCTGCCATTTCTGAGGCTCCCTTGTAGCCGTGGCGCATGGCTCCGGCGATCCATTTGGGGTTGATGACGCGCGATCGATATACCCGATCGATCTCTTCAGTTAGTTTGCGAACTTTGGGATTTTCGGTGCGAGAATTGTCGCCGAAATAGGCTTCGGGTGCTTTGCCTGATACTTGTTTAATTGCAGCAGTTAAACCACCTTGAAATTGATAATAATCATCAGAATCAAGTAAGTCATGCTCACGATTATCTTGATTTTGAAGGACGATTTGCATGTTGCCTAAGCGTTGGTTGAAGGCTTCGGGTGCGGCGATGCCTTCGGCTTTGCTGGTATAAGCGTAGGCACTCCAATTGATATAAGCTTGGGCTAAATCTGCTTCGGTTTCCCAGTTTTGGGATTCGATTAAGCCTTGCAATCCGGCACCATATGCGCCTGGTTTGGAGCCGAAGATCCGGTATTGCGATCGAGTTGCCGCTTCATCTAATGTTAGTCCTTGTTGTTGCCAAGTTGTGATTTCTTGTTGAACTCGATCGGCTAATGGATTTTGGGCGGGGGTTTCATCTAATGCGGCTATAGCTTTTACTGCACTGTCGAATAAATCGATGAGATTGGGAAAAGCATCGCGGAAGAAACCGGAAATTCGTAAGGTGACATCGACGCGAGGGCGAGCTAATACTGATAGGGGTAAGATCTCAAAATCTACCACTCGCCGCGAGACTCCATCCCACACAGGTTGTACGCCGATTAATGCCAGAGCTTGGGCGATATCGTCGCCGCCAGTACGCATTGTGGATGTCCCCCAGATGGATAAGCCGAGGGTTTGAGGATATTCACCATTGTCTTGAGTATATCGATCGATCAGCACTTCGGCGGCTTTTCTACCGATGCTCCAGGCTGTTTCGGTGGGTACGGCGCGGATGTCTACGGAGTAAAAGTTTCTCCCGGTGGGGAGTACTTCGGGTTTTCCGCGTGTGGGTGCGCCGGATGCTCCGCTGGGGATATATTCACCGTTTAAACCGCGTAATAAATTAACCATTTCGAGGTTAGTTTGTTGGAGCGCGGGGAGAAGTTTAGTTTTTATCCATTTTAATTCGGCTTGGGTATGGGTGCCTACTTGTATTTCTCGATTTGTGATGATGGCGGTGACTAATTCGGCGGCATATTCTTCGAGGATTTCTACTGCGTCGCCGATGATGCGACAGGGCTTAGAAATTAGCTCCGCTTCGGCATTTCGATCCCCCCTAGCCCCCCTTAAAAAGGGGGGAACCGGATTCGGATTCTTATCGCTCTCTAGAAATGGATCGATCGAACTCTTAGTCCCCCTTTTGAAGGGGGATTTAGGGGGATCTCCACCAATATCGAACCCCACTAATTCCTCGCCTAAATCTGCTGTCAACGGATCGAAATCCCAGTTCCAATCTAGAGCTAGAGCGCGAGTTAAACCGAGTCTGTTTGCATTGGGATTGCGGGCGATCGCGACAACTAGATCCCGCAATTGTGTATCCTGTGGACACTGCCCAAATATATGCAAACCATCGCGGATTTGGGCTTCTTTCAGTTCGCAAAGATAACCGTCGGCGGTATTTAAAAACCTCGATATTGTGTCATCGCTGGAATTCACATCTAATCCTTTACCCACCCCCCCCTTCGGGTACCCCTCCGAGGAGGGGATTTTGCTAGAGGGGATTTCGATGTTGAGGGTTTGATGGAGGTTTTCTGTTTGGATGAGGGCAATTAATCGATCGCGTATTAAGGGCATCCGTTGCGGATCTAGGGTTTGGGCTTCGTAATATTCGTCGATTAAGCCTTCTAATTGATTTAAACCGCCGTAGAGTTCCGCTCGTGTCATTGGCGGCGTGAGATGATCGAGGATTACGGCTTGGGTGCGGCGTTTTGCTTGGGAACCTTCGCCAGGATCGTTGACGATGAAGGGGTATAAATGGGGCATGGCTCCAAATACGGCTTCGGGATAGCAGTTTTCGGAGAGGGCGACGCTTTTACCTGGGAGCCATTCTAGATTGCCATGTTTGCCGACATGGACGATCGCATTTGCGCCGAAGTTAGCGCGAATCCAGTGGTAGAAAGCGACGTATTGATGGGGCGGAACTAAATCGGGTGCGTGGTAGTTGAGGTTGGGATCTTTGTCGTAGCCGCGTGCGGGTTGGATACCGACGAAAACGTTGCCGAATTGGATGCCTGGGATGGCGATGTTAGGATTCAAAGCCCCCCTTTCCAAGGGGGGTTGGGGGGGTAATCCATCCACCGTGCCCCACCTCTCAACTATCCCCTGCTGTACTAAAGTCGGTAATGTCTGAAAATGTGCCCAATACTCCGCACCATCCAAAGACTGATTAGCCTTCCGCCATCCATCCCCTTCAGGATCGTTAGTCACACCCGCCGTCAATAACTTAATCAACTCCCCACTATCAGCCGGAATATCGCCAACTTGATAACCCGCCGCCTTGAGTGCGTGGAGGATTTTGACACAACTTTGGGGCGTATCTAAACCCACCCCATTCGCCAACCTACCATCGCGGGTAGGGTAATTAGCGAGGATCAGAGCTACCTTGCGATCGCCCACCGGAGTTTGCCGGAGCTTGCTCCAATTTAACGCCAATTCTGCCACAAATTC
This sequence comes from Chamaesiphon sp., assembly GCF_041737865.1. Classification (NCBI taxonomy): domain Bacteria; kingdom Bacillati; phylum Cyanobacteriota; class Cyanophyceae; order Gomontiellales; family Chamaesiphonaceae; genus Chamaesiphon; species Chamaesiphon sp. Next base: position 17,826 of record NZ_JBGSQZ010000326.1, on the reverse strand, counting down.
GACTCGATCGACCACAGGTTCATACACCAACACATCCGTCTGAAGTGCCGAATTCTGATTTTGCACCGCCTTAAACGAAATCGCACGGGTAATAATCCGCCCATCCACCTCTGGGAGAGCCACATTCATCGCCATATCGCGAGGTGTCAAACCCTGCCAACCAGACTCCCAAAATTCCTTCCCCGCACCGCTTAAAATCACCTGAAAAACAGGCAAATTTAACGTCGCCCAAAAACCCACCGGAGGCGTATCCGTATCCAAACTAGCCAAGGAAAAACTCGTGGTATTGAGTAAAACATCCACACCATGCTGACAATAACCAGTTAACACCCTTTGCACCGCCGGATCTTTGAGCGAAGATACAAAAATCGGTACCGGAGTCAGCTTGCGATCGACTAAAGCTTGACACAATGCCTCGATCGCGGCTAGATTTCCAGATAGATAATGCGCCCGATAGAAAATTATCGCCGCCCCACCCTGTAACGGCAATCCATCTGGTAGCCAGCGCAGCTCATCATAAATCCCCACGCGCGGTACAGCTTCTGCCGATCGATATTCACACTCAAAATCCAACCACCGACTGGCGATAAAATTCAATAACTGACGGTAATTATCAACCCCACCCTCAATCAGGTATTGCCAGACTCGATCGACATCTGCCAAATTCGCCGTAGAATGGCTCATCAAGGTCGGATCGGGACGCTCATCACCTGGCAAAACAATCAACACCGCTCCCGTCTGTCTGGCAGTCTCCTGGACTACTTCCAGCCCATAACTCCAGTAAGATTGACCCCCAATCAACCGCACGATAATTACCTTCGCCGCCGTCAATACATCCTCGGCATAAGTATCGATCGTCAATTGCTGCTGTAACTGCAACAAATTTACCACCCGCACCTGGGGAAAGTCTTCTGATAGCTGGGTTGTAGCGACTGCTAATGTCTGAATATCAGTATCGGCGGCGGTAATGAATGCGATCGGTGCTGGCTGCTGTTCGACAAAGATCACTCCTTCAGCCGCAGGATTCCAACCACCCGGTATTGTAGCGAGACGATGCATCGATTTTCACTCTGACAGACAGCACCTCATTGTAACGAACTTGGTATGATGCTTGGCATTAGAGATATTTAAGCAGTCTGAGAATGAGTGAAACTATTTGGGTGTATGGCTATCATGGCACCAGTATGGATCGAGCTTCCGCAATTGTCAAAACTGGCTTCAACCCTAGTAATAATGAGTATGACTGGCTGGGTAAAGGTATTTATTTTTGGCAAGATGCCCCCAAAAGAGCTTGGCAATGGGCACAATCCACGCATCCAAATAATCCAGCAGTGGTGAAATCTAGATTGAAACTGGATCGTAGCTGCTTAGATTTATTGGACATCGGTTATTCCCCACTTTTAAAGACGATGTACAATGGGTTTATAACCAGTTACACACAACAAAATCTCACCCTTCCACAGCAGAATCCCGATCGATCCAAAGCCCATCGACTAGACTCTGCATTCTTCAATTATGTGGTGAAAACATTTAATAGTTCTTCCGACTATCGGATCGACTCAATTAGATCGGCATTTATAGAAGGTGACAGGATTTTTCCAAGTTCGGCAATTTACGATCTCACTCATATCCAGATTGCGATTTTGGATTCAAGCTTAATTGAAGAGTTATGTATACTCACAATGGATGATATTTAGCTATGCCATTAGATCCTAAAGAATTCGAGAAAGTATTTGCTAATCACTTTGAAACGATCGCGTCAGAACAGTTTTTGGATAATTTAAAAAAATCTTGCCCATACTTATTTGATGAAGATTCGATCGTAACCACTAACGCAATTGATACGATAGAACATAATCCAATTATAGACTTGAATCTGTCTAAACAAGCTGTCGAAACTTATATCCTCAGTCATGGCTGGCAACAAGTAGATCACCCCAATAAAAACCTCCAGGTTTTTGCTGGATTGGTAGATAATGATGGTCGATCGATCCGACTAGCTTTACCTCTAAGCAATGACCTAAAAGATACACCTTTGCGAATTTATCAGGCGGTACAAACGATCGCAGATATTGAAGATCGATCGCTGAATGCAGTGATTGCAGATATTGAGAAAGTTAAAGCATCACAATAAAATATTGATTTTTACGATCGGGGCTGGCTGTTGTTCGACAAATATCACTCCCTCCGCCACAGGATTCCACCCACTAGGTATTGTAGCGAGACGGTGCATCGATTTTCACTCTGACAGACAGCATCTTATTCTAACGAACTTGGCGGTGGTGGTTGAATCTGTCTAGAATTCTGCTGCCAATCATGAGTTAAGCTTCGTTTTTAGAAATGCGTCAGTATTATGCTGGAATAATTTCGATTTCCATCATCTGTAAATTTTGAAGTGCAAAGTATTCTGTGAGTGCAGTTGTGTAACTTTCAGAAGGTTCAATATCAATAATATTCATAAGTTCTATCCCAGAGCGTGAAAGCTTAACCCCACTGAGCCTTAATTCTTGATTGCTTACTCGTTCATTGGATGTACTAAGAACGTATTTACGGTTTTGATATAAAAACGGAAGTATAGCTTGATCATTTCTTTTAATAATACATATTTGGTAATCTTGGTAGGAGTTATAGTCAGGAATTATTAACCCATATTCATGCAGGATATTAAGATTGTCAAATTGTAGTCCATAGCTTTGAAGAGAATTTGATCCTGCGTCACCATTTATTGATACAACACGTACGTCAATCAATGTATTGCCGATTTTTAGAGATACACACAGTGAACAAAGTTGTCGAAACAAAATCGCTGCATTATTGTCAAGCTCTGCTAACAGCTTCACAGTCTTGATCGAAAATGATGAAGGCCGTTGAATCTCTCCAGCTAAAATCTTACCAAATAGAAATTGCATTTCTTCTGTACTTTTCTGACTAGCCTCCTTTTCAAAATTATTTAACCAGTCCTCATTCATTGCGGGAACTTCTGTTGCTTCATTTGACATTGATGCAGATTCAATGACATCTTGATGAATCTGTTGAACTGCGATCTCAGAAACTTTATCAAGATTGACCTGCTCACGAACAATTTTTTGACTATATCTTTTTGCCGCAGCATTGGCAAATTCAGGATTGACATTCATCTGGTTGGCAATTTGGTCGCCGCTTGTAGTCATAAGCTTGACACGTGATTGCGTTTCTGCTCGTTTTTCTGTAGCAATCCCTTCAAGATAAGCAACTGGGATATCAATAGCGGCTGAACAAAGCTGATTCAAAGCCTTGAATACATTTTTTCTAATGGGTGCAGGAATTGATGAGCTAGTAACTAAATCAGTGAATAAATCACCAGCACTTGTCAAAATACCTCCGCTCACATCATCTGATTTTGTACTCATGTCATTGTTTCGATCGCTCATTGTGTAATTCCCTTACCTGGAAGATTCAATAATAATTTATTATACAAATATTTTAAGTACGCGTGTATTGAGCGAGATAATTTGGAAGGTAGAATCGAATTTCTCAAGCTTATCCCAGTTATCTCGATCGACTGTTTTACTCGATCGAATCTCATGCAGCATATTTATAAACTTGAACTTCAGTAAATTGATCGGGTGCTTGCCCAGTCATGATAATTTGCTGTAAATGCTCCACTGTTGACGGCGAAAAAAACTGCTCTCCCGTTTCTTCATCCACACGCGCAGGCACATTTTCAATTACGAAAATTTTTCCATTAAGTTCGAGTGTATATGTCACCTGCTGTTCAACTTGCATGTCTCTATTACTCATTATTAATTACTTATCCTCTGTGTAAAGTCATCATTCCAGCGTTGCAGACTTGGCTCATATAAGGTGATAATTTTTATCAGTGGGCGAGAAGGATAGCTACAGTGAATATGAATTGGTCGTTTGTCTTGTGTCAAACCACTGATTAGACAACTTGCACCATATTTATCATCGGGATAGTCTTCTATAATCTGTCCATTAGCGATCGATTCCCTGACTTCCCGCAGCACAATCTTACGGATAATTGATTGGTCAACAGCATGTTTAGAAAACTCGAATTGCTCATCAGCAATTTTCTGGCGTATTTCTTCTATAGATGCTGTCATTGGTTCATTATCTCATATTTACCAAGATCGAGAGCGTTCAAACTCGTTGATGTAGCCTCCGCTTGGCGGGATCGACTTATCAGTAGAATTGTTCATAATCATCATGACTACCAATCCAAAACCATGTCACCTTATCGCCATCCAAAATGCCAACAGCGCGATAGTTACGTGTGACTCGAATCGACCAAATTCCTTCTTTGCTGTCGATGCACTTGAAATGTAGCGAGGGATGAAAGGGATTATCAGCCCAAAGGCGATATGTTTTTCGCGCTCTTTCTCTAATTGGGTTGCTAAGTTTTTGGTATTCAGCCCAAAATGAGGGCAGCGTTGCGGACTTCATAACTGTGAGTAATCCATTGGCACTGACTTACCTTCAGCAATCTCTCGCTTCGCTTGTTGAGCCGCAGCAACTAAATTAGTGTGCGATCTCTGAAATGAAGACTCCCATTTTGCTTCATCCTCTAAATCGGCAATATATTCGCGAATATGCTCGGAAACTCGATCCTGTAGATCGGCAGGCAGGGATTCAACCATTTTGACAATTGTTGTGATGGCGGCAGAAGACATATGTTTGCGACGATTAATATACTAAAAATTATAACTAGTTCTACTGAACATCGATAACTAGTTTCTGGTCGATTCGACCAGAGCCAGAAAACTGCTGGGTAACATTAGTATTTTTACCTGTAAAGCTTACTAAAATTGTATCGTCAGTTCGAGGTGCAATTCCAGATATTTCTACTTCATAGCGTCCCGCTTTCATCATCGGTGCGAGGTTTAATTCTAGCGAGTTATTAGAGATCGTTTTGATAACTTTGCCATTCATTTTCACCTCTACTCGCTCCATCCGCACTGGAGCATTATTCGTATATCCTTGTACCCGCAAGATATGTGGTTGACTGAGATCGGCTCGATCGAGACTCACCGTGGTAGATTGAACTTGCCCGCCATCGGCATCCGTGGTGACGATGACACTACTCTGACTGACTACTACTGCATCGCCACTCACATTTGCCATAGTTACGACTGAATTGCTCAGGCATAAAACAGCACTAACGACGATCGACTGTACAACTTTCACTAATTTTACCTCTACTTAATTAGTACTATAGCGAGCCTACATTAGATACTTAGGATCTTTATACTGGTACGTTACGGCAGCAGCCCAACACACCCTACATTAACCTAGCTTTTCATTTAGGATTGCGATCGTGTAAAATTCAAAAACAACTACTCAGCTAGCGTAGTTATTCATGGTTTATATACTTCGACGCTGGAGTATTCGCTCTGTTCCTAATTAAGCGATCGCGATCGAAATCGTCCGTTATTGGAGCATACTAGCTGCGGCTTCATCTAAATATAATGTTGCGGTCGGATACTTCCGCAGGATGGACGCTGGACATGTTGGCGAAATTTCACCAGTCAGCATAGTTTTAATAATACCTGCTTTCCTCGCTCCCATTGCCAGACAGCAAATCTTTCGCGCTCGACAAATCGTCGGGAGCGTGAGCGTGAGGGCGTATTGAGGGACAGCTTCAATTCGATCGAAAAATCCGGTATTTACCTGTTGTTGTCGCGATTTGTCTGCCAATTTTACCAACTTTACCGGATAACGATCGTTAAAATCTGCCACTTCTGGATCGTTAAAGGCAATATGTCCGGTTTCACCAATCCCTAGCAAGCAGAGATCGATCGATTGTGCTAATAATAAGCCATGATAGCGATCGCATTCCGCCATCGGTTCCAATGTATCTCCAGCTAGATAATTGAATTTACGCAGAGTCACTTTTTGCTCTACCAATTCTCGCATAAATAACTGAAAACTCGCTGGATGCGTACCCCCAATCCCCAGGTACTCATCTAAATGAAACAACGTTATTCGTCCCCAGTCAATCTCGCCAAATGTTGTCAAATTCTTGAGCAACTCGATCTGTGAAGCACCACTCGCCAAAATTGCCGCCGCAGCACCCTGTCTATCGATTACCGCGTTCAGATAAGACTGAGTTTGTAGGACTAGACTATCAACCAAATCTGCTTCCTGACGATAGACCTCAACTTGCAGAGCATCAACTTGGAAGGTACGTAATGGAGTAGACATAGTTATCAATCTATCGATCGTCATATCGAACGATTTTACCGCAATTGAGATCCGTCGCACGAGTAGATTTAGCTACTCACATCTTGCACCAGCGACGCGCTCTTGCAGTCGGGAAACAAAGGCGGGCGAGAATCGAGAATCGCGAATCGCTACCCTCTACCCTCTCAATACTAGTAACTTTGTCTTGATGCAAGATATGAGTAGCCAATCGCCGCTCATTCGTGCATTAGATCCAAAGGAGAATCGCTAATCGATCCACCACCCATACCTCCCACAGATTGTATCCGACTAACGACCCCAACGGTACCGACCAAACCCAATCCAACCAGGATCGCCATCGTCATAATTTTGCTAGTTAATCGTTGATGACTAAACTCAGCATCGATCGAGCGACTTGATGAGACGGGGATATCGTTGTCACATCGCGATAATGTCTCCAGATCTGCCAATACTGCCATCGTACAATCATATCGATCGATACACTCAACCCTTGTCATCTGCTCCAAAATCGTTGCCAATCGATCGCTAACCTTCGTTAAATCCCGCCATAATACTTCATGCGCTGCATTCTTGGGCAAGTGGAGCGGGTAATGTCCCGTCAGAAATTGAATTGCTGTCATCCCCAGCGCGTAAATATCACTCCCGAAAGTAGCTAATCCTGCCGCTTGCTCTGGTGCGTGATAGCCTGGAGTACCTACCACCGTCATCGGAACTAATGAATCACCCTCCAAATCTTGAACCGCCCCAAAGTCAATCAAATACAATTGCCCATTGTCCCACCGCCGGATGATATTAGCAGGTTTGATATCGCGATGAATCGCTTGCTTTTGATGCACATAACCCAATACCTTGAGCATCTCCCGCAGAAATCCAATTACCTTCGCTTCGCTCCACCGATGACCGATCGTAAATTCCTTACTCAGATCGTCTCCAGCGACAAAATCCTGCACCATAAAAAAATCGCCCTGATGCTCGAAGCACTCCACAGTTTTGGGAATCTGACTGTGCTGAAACCGATCGAGGATTGCCGCCTCCAACTTAAACAACTGCAACATCCGAGGATGCTCGACTTTCGGGCGCAGTTGCTTAACCACACACTGGGGTTCGCCTAGTGCAGCCAGATTTTTTGCTAAATAAGTATGCGCGAAGCCACCTTTACCGAGCCGTTTGATAATTTGGTAACGACCGTCCACGATAATATTCATGGGCTAGAGTGAGCACAAGTTGCTATTAAACTTCTAGGTAAATATATTCGCCGATCTTATCGCTCGAATCTGTATGCTGTGAGACAATTAGCATTGACCATAGATTAGTAACTCTAATTGAGTTATTTAAACTGTGAGGTAGCTAAAACCACAACGCTTTCATAGCAAAGCTTTTACAGTAAGACCGATCCCCAAAGTCGATCTAGTTAGAATTAATCAATGTGACAAATAAGCAACAGTTATGGATCGAGTTATTGCCGCCTTTTATAAATTTGTGAAGCTATCTAACTACGCAGAGCGTCGTCAACCCTTGCTAAATCTCTGTCAGCAGCATCAGATTAAAGGCACAATTTTGCTGGCTGCTGAAGGGATTAATGGGACGATTGCGGGGACTCGATCGGGCATCGATGCCATCTTTGCCGATCTCAGAGCCGATCCCTGTTTTACCGATCTAGAATATAAAGAATCGATCGCCACTAAACTACCATTCGACAGGCTTAAAGTCCGACTCAAAAAAGAAATTGTCACCTTGGGTGTTCCTACCGTCGATCCCACCAATCTCGTCGGTACCTATGTCAAACCCCAAGACTGGAACGCACTAATCGCCAATCCCGATGTAATGGCGATCGATACCCGCAATCATTACGAAGTCGAAATCGGCACCTTTGCAGGTGCGATCGATCCGCACAACAACTCCTTCAACGAATTTCCTGAGTACGTCGCCACCCATCTCGATCCCCACCAACACAAACACATCGCCCTCTTCTGTACAGGCGGTATCCGCTGCGAAAAAGCTACCTCCTACCTCCTTTCCCAAGGCTTCGAGAACGTCTACCACCTCCAAGGCGGCATCCTCAAATACCTAGCAGAAATCCCCGCCACCCAGAGCCAATGGGAAGGTGAATGCTTTGTTTTTGACGAACGAGTCGCCGTCACTCACGGACTAGCACCAGGCACCTATCAAATCTGCTGGGGCTGTGGCGATCCGATCGCTCAGTCAGATCTCACCTCCCCCCACTACGAACCAGGCATCTGTTGTCCCCGCTGCTACCCGTCAATTACCCCCGAACAACGCGCCCGCCGCACCGAGCGATCGCGACAACTGCAACTCGAAGCTACTCCCGAACCTATGACAAATTAGACATTTAGGTAGGAATGAACGGTGGATGGTGGATGGTGAATGGTGGATGGTGGATATCTATTTCTTGGATCGATTACAGTGGTTGTTCTTGGCGATCGGTTTCTTCAGGTAAGGGAATAAATTCGGTTTCTTCAGGCACCTGCCCGAAATGTCCCTGCTGCCAATCTTGCTTGGCTCGATCGATCCGCTCGGAATGACTCGACACAAAATTCCACCATTTGAGCCGTTCGCCAACGGGTTCGCCGCCAATGACAACACAACGAGCTGAACTCTGGGCAGAGATCGATACTGATGCTCCAGGCGCAAGCACTGCTAGGCGATGTTGTGCCAGTGCCGTGCCATCGATTTGCAATCCGGCGGTGACACTATAAATAGCTTGCTCTGAATGATCGCTCGGCAACGTAAACTGCGATCCAGGAGCAAGTTGCACATCGAGATAAATCATCGGTGAAAACGTCTGCACAGGCGAAGTCTGACCGAATGCGGTACCAGCAATCAGCACGAATGATACACCTTCACTCTCCCAAGCTGGTAACTCGCTGGCTGGATGATGCCGAAACCAGGGGTCTGTTTCCTCATCCTCATCGGGAAGTGCGACCCAAGTTTGAATCCCATGTAGGGTAGTTTCTTTGCTTCGTTCGTCATCCGGTGTCCGCTCTGAGTGAACGATGCCGCGTCCTGCGGTCATCCAGTTCACCGCACCAGGACGAATTTCCTGAACGCTGCCGATACTATCGCGATGTAGCAATACACCCTCGAACAAATAGGTGACGGTTGCCAAATTAATATGCGGGTGAGGTCTGACATCTACACCTTTGCCTGGGGGAAACACCGCTGGGCCGAGGTGGTCGAAAAAGATAAAGGGGCCAACTAGTGTCAGCGTGTCTGATGGTAGCAAGCGACGGGCTTCAAATCCGCCCAAGTCTTGAATGTGAGGTTCGATGAGGTGCAGGCGATCGCTCATAATCTAATGTTTAGCAAGATTAAGACTGTAATGTTAATTATCGATCGAATGCCCAGTCGATGATTTATGCTCGACTAAACAACATCGAATCGACGTGAAATAATTGACCCAGTAATTCAGCACTCGATCGATCGATCTGAGTCTTGCCATTCAAGATATTTTCAACGGCTGATTGAGATCCGAAAATATCTACTAACTCAGTCGATCGCAGATCTCGCTGCTCCATTAGGAATAATAGCATCGATAATGGGTTGATTGGTTTGTCCCGCTGATAAAAATCCTGCTCGAATTTTTCTACTATACTAAACACGGATGAGAGCTAGACTTTTACTCCAAGGGTTGAAACCCTTGTGGAGCAAAGCTTAGGCTATTGAATAAAAAGTCCATCCTGTAGCCGTTTTGAGTGTAACACGATCGTCAACTCATACAGTTCCTGTTGCTCTGGAGTGCGATCGGACAAGTGCATCAACTTCTCAACTATTACGAGAGCCTGCTCGTTTTCAACTTCTGTTTTAATCAGCTTGGGTTGATACTCCAATAATAAGTCCCTGTATCGATCTCGACTAAAAGTAAGCGTCATTTTTCCATTGCTCCTTATCAAGCCATATGTCCATAATCATATGAAACCTCTAAATCGTCCAGGATTGCTAAGATAACAATATACTCAGCATAGGTTAGAAGTTCATGCAAGCAGAATACCGCCACCGTCGGGAACAGTTCATGTCCAAAATTGGCAATGGCACCGCGATCGTCAGTAGTGCGCCGATGGCTGTGATGCACAATGATGTCGAATATGTCTATCGTCAAGATAGTGACTTCTACTACCTGACTGGCTTCAACGAACCCAACGCCGTCATCGTCCTCGCCCCGCACCACGACGAACACAAATTTATCCTGTTCGTGCAGCCTAAAGAACGCGAGAAGGAGATCTGGACGGGATACCGCGTTGGTGTTGATGCCGCCAAAGCCGAATATGGTGCAGATGAAGCCTATCTGATTAGCGAACTCGACGAAAAACTCCCCCAATATCTAGAGAAAGGGGACAAAATCTACTATCACATGGGGCGTGACGAACAGCTCAATAATAAAGTAATCAAGCATTGGCAACGTCTGCTCCGTTCCTATGGTAAACGCGGTACAGGACCGATCGCAATTGAAGACCCCTTCCTCACCCTCCATCCCCTGCGGATGATCAAAAGTCCTGCCGAATTAGACTTGATGCGCGAAGCTGCCAGAATTGCCGCCATCGCCCACAACCACGCCCGCAAGTTTGCTAAACCAGGCGTAAAGGAATACGAAATCGAAGCCGAAATCGAATATATCTTCCGCAAACATGGTGCGATGGGTGTTGCTTATCCCTCGATCGTCGCAACTGGCTCTAATGCTTGCGTCCTCCACTATATCGAAAATAACAGCGAACTAAAAGACGGCGACTTACTCCTGATCGACGCTGGTTGCTCCGTCGGCTATTACAACTCCGACGTTACCCGCACCTTCCCCGTCAATGGTAAATTTACCACCGAACAAAAAATCATCTACGAACTAGTCCTGGATGCTCAAATGGCGAGTATCGAACAAGTCAAACCAGGCACCACCTGGAAAGACTTCCACCATACCTCCGTCCAAATTATCACCGAAGGCTTAGTCAACCTCGAACTCCTCACGGGTGATGTCGATACCCTGATCGAAGAAGGAAAATACAAAAACTTCTATATGCACGGTACCGGACACTGGCTCGGCTTGGATGTTCACGACGCGGGGATCTACATGCACGGAGCCGAAACTTGGTACCAATTCCAACCAGGGAATATCATCACCGTCGAGCCTGGGATCTACATCTCCCCCGACATCGAAGCCGCTGAAGGACAACCCTCGATCGATGACTGTTGGAGAGGTATCGGTGTCCGCATCGAAGATGATGTCCTCGTCACCGCTACCGGAAATGAAGTCCTTACCGCCGCCGTCCCCAAATTCGTTGAAGACATCGAATTTTAACTCAGGAATAAGGATTAATAGCCTAGCGTCAATTCGGGATAAGAATCTTTGCTATATTGCCCTCTCCCCGCCTTCGCCTCCGGCTCTGGCTCCCCTCTCCCAAGCTTGGGAGAGGGGTTGGGGGTTGGGGGTGAGGGCTGGTGGGTTAGCGGGTACTAGAACTGGATTTAGCACGATCGCGATCGCCAAACATACAATTTACCCCACAAACTACTGTAAAAATATCCGATCGTCTGTTGACTTAACAATATTCATCCCCGCCTCAGCAAACCGTTGAAAAGCAGCATCAGCTCGATCGGTATAATCGACTACTCCAGGGATGACCACTGGAGATGTACAGTCTACCAATAAATAAACCTTCTGTGTCAATTGCGAATCGATCGCCCCAATTTCTGTCAATAGATCGTTAACCGTCCAAGCAACACAATGACTCTGCGCTTGTCCAGCGATAATTAACTTATCCGATCCTAATAAAAGCTCGATTAAACTATCGTTTTTACTAGCAATCTCTTCACCAAATTGGTTTGTAAAAACCTCTGGAGCCAAAGCCGAGTAATTTTCCGTCAAAGTTCGATCGCCCTTAATCGAAAAACTCGCCTGACTAGTTCGTGCAATCCCATGAAAAAAGATCGCTTCCTCCACAGCGGGAACTAAAGCATGACCGATACCGCCTAACATGGCATGATACGGCCAAATCAGCAGCGGATATTTGCCGCCACCACTCAACTGCTGTACATAATGCAGCGCATACGCTTGAAGCTTGTCTGGTTCTGCTCCAAATTCAGGATTAACTCGCCATTTTCCCGACATCACATCCTCTGGTGTAATTGTCGTCACTGCTGGCGTGGGATGTTCGTCTTTTTCATCGATCCAAAAAATCGGGTGGAAGATCTGGTGCAGGTGATGAGTATCCATCGTTGCAACTATTTGGTCGATGTCACCTAAATTATGGTAGACAAACTCGCATAGTCGCAGATTATCATCGATCGCGCCCCGCCCACTTCTGCCCCCGACAAATAGTTCAAAGTCAGGCAAGCAGAAGGTATTCTGCACGTCGATGAGTAATAGTCGAACATTGGTCTGTCCCTGTAATGTGGGTTGCAGTTGGTGTGTTTGTGCCCAGGCTCTAGCTGCGATCGACAGGTCTTGATAAGGCACTCGCCAGATCTCCCCGACTCTGGCTGGCTGGAAGTGCTGGGGGATAGGTAACTGTGTCATATATGGTTTATATAAAATTAAGTAATAAATTTATTATAGTAATTTTTACCATATATATCAACCGATCGATGACTGTCAACTGAGCGATCCTAAATCAGATCCTGGCGACGAGCGGATACTGGTGCTCATGCGGCTTGCGCCTAACACACCCTACCTCGATCGACTACCAATTATCAATTATCAACTATCAACTACCCTCAGTGCTAAACCAGTATCTCGATCGAATAGATGAACTTTATCAGTAGCTACTGAGAGCCAGACTTCCTCGCCAACCGCGACTAATTTATCTGGTGAAACTCGAACTTGGAGTGTTAAATCTGCTGGCTCTAAATTATCAACTCTGACAGCAATATAAGTATCATTACCCAAGGCTTCGACTGTTTCGACAATGCCATGAAAGTTTTTGGTTGCAGGTAAACCGATCGTTAAATGTTCGGGACGAATACCCATTAATAACGATCGATTCGAGTACTCACTGAGGAGCGATTCCCATTCTGCTTCTAACGTAATCCAAAATTGTTGATTGCCGATCGATAGTGGTAGTTTTACTTGAACAGGGATTAAATTCATCGGTGGAGAACCAATAAATTGGGCGACGAAAATATTGGCAGGATGGTTATAAATTTCTAGCGGGGTAGCAACTTGTTGAATTTGTCCCCGATCCATGACGGCAATGCGATCGCCCATAGTCATCGCTTCAGTTTGATCGTGGGTGACATAGATCGTCGTCGTCCCTAATTGACGTTGTAATTTGACGATTTGGGTGCGAGTCTCGGCGCGGAGTTTGGCATCGAGATTGGATAATGGTTCGTCCATGAGGAATACTTGAGCATCACGCGCGATCGCACGACCCAATGCTACCCGCTGTTTTTGTCCGCCTGATAGTTGTTTGGGGAAGCGATTTAATAAACTATCGATTTGCAGCATTTTGGCAACTTGCAAAACTTTCTGAGCGATAACTTTTTCCCGTGCTGAAATATAGCGAAACCCGCGTGGAAAACCGCGACTAATTTCTACCAGAAAGTTTTCCACCTGCGGGGGTAAACCGTCGTTTTTTTTGGTTAGATCTGCGGTGGCGAAAGATTGACTCCGCCGCAACCCAAAAGCGATATTGTCATACACCCGCATATGTGGATAGAGTGCGTAACTCTGGAACACCATCGCGATCTCCCGCTCCTTGGGCGGTAAATCGTTTACGAGGATCTCTCCGATGCTGATATTCCCCGCAGTCACTGTCTCTAAGCCCGCAATTAGCCGCAAGAGCGTACTCTTACCACAGCCGGATGCTCCAACTAGCACCATAAACTCACCATCGTTGACGGTCAAATTTATCCGGCGCAGAACGCTTTCTGCAACTGAGAGATTTGTTGTTCCGGCTTTCCGATTAGCTTCGGGAATCGCAGGACTATAGCTTTTGTAAATATTTTCTAGAGTAACTTGTGCCACGGTAGATCTCTGTCAATTACGCGAGAGTCTCTATCTTCCCACACTATCGCAAGTAGCTTCTCTCCGTTCGCGAATCGTCGATCGATCCTCACATCTAGCGATTCTAAATGAAAAGCTTAATCCCTAGAGGGCGGGCATGAAGCACCGCCCCTACAGATCGATTGTTTTCGCTCTGAACTCAAATAGGATTGCTATGGCGATCAAGTATATGTTCTAGTTCCCGATCTCTAATGATTAATTGAGATGACTGGCTGAATTAGCACTTAATTGTGCTGGAGATCCAAGACCTAAGAGCAGTATTTGCAAGGGTTCTAGACCATTTTCTTGGGGGACGATCGCCATGTGGCTGACGAAACTGAGCTGATTGACTTCGCGATAGGCGAGGGGGATCGATCGAATCGTGCCTGGATCGATATCGATTAGGACTGGTGCATCTTTGATGGGAAGACCGCAAAATTCTCCGGCTTGAGTGTGAAATAAGATCAGAAATTTTGAGGAATCACGATCGGATTCAATACTTGTAAATTTTTGGCGCAAATCTACAATTGTGAGGGTTTGTTCGCCGAGATTAATCATGCCGATCCCATTTTTGAGGATAGCTCGATCGGGAGGATAAACGATCGCTTTTTCGACTGCTTCGACGGGGAGGGCAAATAGGTATTTAGCCATTGAGGTGTGTTCGATGTCTGCGAGGCTAAAGACGATCGTGCGGATGGTGTTGGGGTTGTCGTTGAGGCTGGATAGGCGTTGGGGGAGGAGGGATGGGGTGAGCATGGGGGTTGGGGTGAGTGATTGTGCTGGGCGGAGTGGTAAATGATAAATACTGGTGGGTTGCGAGTTTTATTAGTCTGGGGAGAACCCATTTGAGATCTTCTAGTAAGCAGCTAATCGGTATCCGAAGAGAACTTGAGGGTGGCGATTTTCCTAGTGTGGACAGAACCCGGATCTGGGGGTTCCGACCCCCAGACCCCCCGTTGAGGAGCGGAACGCCGCCCCTCAAACTCCCCTGCGTAAGGTTCGACTAGTGTGTAGCGGCTTGCGCTTCGCATTAGTGCTTGGGCTTTGGATTACTAGTCCCGCTCGCAGGGGTAGCCTAAAGCCTAAAACCTAAAGCCTAAAGCCTAAACCCCACTCGGTTGAGCTAGTTGAGCGACGATATCTAGTAAATCGCGATCGGATTGGGGTTTGGTGAGGTAGTTTTTGGCTCCTAGTGTCATGGCGAGATCGCGGTGTTTTTGGCCGCCGCGAGTGGTGAGCATGACGATCGGAATGGCTTTGAGTTTGGGATCTTGACGGCAATAGCTGAGGAACTCGAAGCCGTTCATTTGGGGCATTTCGATGTCGCAGACTACGAGGCGGATGCGGGGGTGTTCTTGGAGTCGGAGGATGCCTTCGCGTCCGTGACTGGCTTGAATTACTTGACATCCGGCTTTGGTGAGGGAGCGGACTAGGCTTTGGCGTTGGACGAGGGAATCATCTACTACCAAAACTTGGAGCTGTCTACCTGGTTGGGCGGAGTTGCGATTATTTAACTCGTTGAGGGTATCGGCAACTTCGTCAGGAAGGGGGGAATCGTTGGCTGGAGCCAGGGCTGGTTGTTGGGTTGTCGGTGGTAGTGCGGGTAGGTTAGCAGGGATCCGAGGTGCTGAGGTGGAGGTTTTTGTCTGTACTCGTGCTAGCAATTCGACTGGATCGAGTGCTAGGGTAAGGCTACCATCGCCGAGAACGCTGTAGCCTTGGATGTAGTTGGGCAATCCAAAGGTTTGACTGAGAGATTTGACTACTAGTTCTTGTTCGACGAGGATACGACTGACTTCGAGACAGATTTGCTCGTTATCGATATCGAGGAGGAGGAGGGTGTTGGTGCTGTTTTTTGATTTGGCTGGGAACAGACTCAGCGCATGTTCGTTGGCGACGATCGGGCAGTGGTATTCTAGGAGGCTATTGAGCGGGTAAATGGGGATGAGTTTCTGGGCGGAGCCGTCGCCCCAGCGCAAGAAGTTGGATGTACCTTGGGCGAATAATGATTGGGATTGAATCTGATCGGGTGAGGGTAATAATACCTGACTGATGGCTTCGGAGCGCAGTGCGTGGATGAATCCTTGGGATTCACAAATCATCAAGCGGGTGGTAGTGAGATTGAGTGGGAACTGCATGATAAATGTTGTCCCAATGCCAGCGATCGAGCGGACATCGATCGTCCCCTGCAAGGCACTCAAACGGTCGCGGACGACATCTAAACCGATGCCGCGACCTGAAAGATCGTTTACTTTCTCAGCGGTGGAGAAGCCTGGAGCAAACATGATTTCGGCTAGTTCGGCTTCGGTCGCGGTATCGGCGTGGTTGGCTGCGAGGAGATGGAGATCGATCGCGCGTTGACGAATTTTAGTCCAGTTCAATCCTTGTCCGTCGTCGCTGACTTCGATTTTGGTGCGGTTGCCTTGGTGATAAACTTCGATCGTCAGTTGTCCGGTGGCTGATTTGCCTTGGGTGGCGCGAATTTCGGATGATTCGATCCCGTGATCGTAAGCGTTGCGGACGAGGTGGAGGAGAGGATCGTAGAGCTTTTCGGCGATGATTTTGTCGATCGAGACTGTACTACCAATTAATTGCAGTTGCGCGGGTTTGCGATGGGAAGCCACCATCTGTTGGAGTAGACGCGGAAAGCGATTGAGCACTCCAGAAATCTCCACCATTCTGGCTTCAAATAATTCTGACTGAGCTTCGGCGAGTAGTTGTTTTCGCTTGTTTAATGTCGTCCGCGATTTTTGGGTTGTTTCTGCCAAATTGTTGACGTCGATACCTAGTTTGGTGATGTCGTCTGTCAGGTTTTGGATCAGGATACTCAAATCGCTGTAGACATCCAATTCGAGGCTATCGAATTGAGAGTGGATTTCACTGGCTGCTTTTTTGGCTCTTTTACTGTTGTGCTTACCACGGCGGGTGGAAGATTTCGAGCCTTCGTTGAGTAAGGTATTTTTGTCAGCCCAATCGCTCACTAGGCGAAGTTTTTGTTCGCAGCGACGATATTGTTCGACGGTGGAGCGAACGAGTTTTTGGAGTTGCTCGGCGCGGAGATATTGTTGGTTGTCGTCAATTAGCAATTCGCCGATGGTGTGGCTGAGTCGTTCGAGTTGAATGGTAGCAACCCGCACGCTCACCAGTGCTTCGGGTTGAGCTTCGCGTTCGGTAGCTGGGGTGGTTGCTGACGGATCGAGATCTTCAGGTGAGGATGATTCTGGATGTCCGAGCCAAATCGATTGGAAGATGCGATCGACTCCAGAGCTGGTACTCACTACTAATTCGGAACTAGAACGATCGTTCCTCAATTGTGGGCTTTGCTCGATCGCTTCGATGAGATATTCTGTCTGAATTAGATCGGTGCTATACTCGATCGCTTCTGGCTCAAAGTCGCCAATCTCGACAATCTCTAAATCAGGTTCGATCGAATTGCCAGAATCAAAGGTGGTATCGATGGAGTCATCGATCGCTAATTGCTGGAAATTTTCGATGGTTGGAGTCGATTCATCATCGACCAATGAGAGCCATTCCGATGAAGATGTGGTGTCGGTAAATTGGGCGACGGGGGTTGATTCATCCTCGACTAATGAGAGCCATTACGATGAAGATGTGGTGTCGGTAAATTGGGCGACGGT
>NZ_JBGSQZ010000194.1:0-52409 GCF_041737865.1 Chamaesiphon sp. | reverse complement strand
TAAAACGCTCCGAAAACCTCATCAAAAGTTGATCATTGCACCTTTTCCTGATTCCGTAAGTCGAACGGACAATTTTTTCTTCGATTCATCGCCTCAAACCCGCTTGACAAATGCGATCGCTTCTTAACTTGTCACGAATGGCTGCGGTAGGACTCCGCCACTGATTGCGGCTACAGACAAATAATAATTGTTCGCGATACATAGCGACTAAATACCAACTCTAGCAAAATGGTAGGGGCAATGTCTTGTCTCGCGCTCGTCGGGAAACAAGACATTGCCCCTACCATTTATGTTATGTAAGTCCGATTAACTGAAACTAAGCTCCAACTTTTGCAGTCGAACGTTGTTTACGACGACCGACTGGTGCAACACCATTACTGGCACCTGCACCAACAGGAACATTAGCTTTATTTGCAGTAGAGCCATCTTCAGGCGTTTGCATCATCAAGACTAGCAGCGGACGACTTTGCAATTCGCGACGTACTAGACGTTGCAGTGCAGATTCTAATTCGGTCTGGAGTCCAGCCCAGTCTACATCAAGCTGACCAGATTCAAACGTACGGGCAAACCTGTCCCAACGATCGATCAAACAATTTTCGATGGTCTTTTGGATCAACGCTGCAATCAGCGATTGTTCGACAGCAGTGACGACACCCCGCAGATTAACCTGTGGCTTGACCATCATTTTACCATCGAGTCCGATCGCCAGGGCAACAGTCACTACACCGTCTCCGGCGAGCTGTTTACGTTCTTCCATTACCTGTGCTTGGTCGTGGACGATTCCGGCGTTGTCTACTAGTTGGATTCCTGACGGAACTTTACCAGCTTTACCGATGCTATTTTCAGTCAGTTCGACGATATCACCGTTATCGATGATTACCATATTCTCTGCTGGAATGCCAGTGCTTTGAGCGGTTTGGGAGTGCTTGATCAGCATCCGGTGTTCGCCGTGAACTGGGATAAAGTATTTAGGACGAGTCAGGCTCAGCATCAGCTTTTGATCTTCCTGACAACCATGTCCAGAAACGTGAATCCCTTTATCGCGTCCGTAGATGACGTTAGCACCCTGCATCATCAATTTATCGATGGTGTTGACTACAGCGATCGTATTGCCTGGGATTGGGTTAGCTGAGAAGATAATGGTATCGCCTTTGCGAATCCGTACTTGGCGATGTTGACCGTTGGCAATCCGTGTCATCGCTGCTAATGTTTCACCCTGGGAGCCAGTGGTGAGCACTAGGACTTTATTATCGGGAAGATGATTGGCTGATTGGAGCGGCTCGAACACGTCATCGGGACAGTTGATATAACCCAGGTTCCGAGCGTGAGCGATCACGTTGAGCATCGATCGACCGACCACACAGACTTTACGATTGTACTTCATGGCGATCTCGATCGTCATGTTGATCCGGTGCACGGATGATGAGAAGGTAGTCACCATCACTCGCCCAGGAGCTTGAGAGATAAATCGGTCGAGATTGGGAAATACCGAACGTTCTGATGGGGTGAAGCCAGGTATTTCGGAATTAGTGGAGTCACTGATCAGACACAAGACACCTTTTTCACCATGTTCGGCCAGTTTGGCGTAGTCATACGCTTCACCATCAACTGGAGTATGGTCGAATTTGAAGTCTCCGGTATGGATGACGACACCTACAGGAGTATGCAGTGCAACTGTAAAACTATCGGCGATCGAGTGAGTGTTCCGAATAAACTCGACGAAGAAGGATTCGCCAATTCTGACGATATCACGCGGTGCGACTGTTTTGATTTTGGTGCGATCGGCAACTCCAGCTTCTTCTAATTTACCTTGCAATAGTGCCATCGCCAAGCGAGGACCGTAGATGATGGGGATGTCAAATTGCTTGAGGTGATAAGGAATCCCACCGATATGATCTTCATGTCCGTGAGTGACGATCATTCCTTTGATCTTGTGCTGATTTTCCCGCAGATAAGTCATATCTGGCAAGACAATATTAATCCCGTGCATTCCATCTGTAGGAAAAGCCAATCCTGCATCGAGTAGTAAAATCTCGTCGTTAATTTCAAAGACGCAGGTATTTTTACCTATTTCATGTAAACCACCCAATGGGATAATTTTGAGCGTAGGTTCGTTAGGATTTTTGGCGATTGTCGGTACTGTAGATGATTTGATAATTGGACGCATTTAGATAAACTTAGATAATTTGGATTATTTTTAGAAAAAACTGATGATTTCGATCGATTAACTATTCCTGGTTTAACTCTGGAGCGTTGTTTTTCCCACTAGTTAAGATTGAAAAACTATAGGTGCGATCGCAGCGATCTCGATTCGGTTCGTTCGCAATGACTGCTATTCAACTGTGATGAGGTTAACGATAGCAGTAGTTCTACGGCTCTATCTCCGATCGCGAATAGATAATACTGTCTGGTAAGACTATGCACTAGAAATTTGCACTGGCTATTATTAAACTAACTGAATATTTGTTATTAGAGCTGATAATACTAGGACTTACGCTTATTATCAACTTTAAACTTATTGCGCTCGAACAGGATTAAATCGGTTAGATTCACACAGCTTATGTTACTAACTTGTCACATTATAACTTAGTGGCTTCTAAGCTGGTTTATACTTTTGCCTCATTACTCTAGTTGTATCACAATATCGGCGATGGGTCAATGAATCAACGATCGATTATTGATTATACTTGTGTTTGCCGTTGGCGTAACCTGTGATGATGAAAATTCAATTAGTCCCT
This sequence comes from Chamaesiphon sp., assembly GCF_041737865.1. NCBI lineage: Bacteria > Bacillati > Cyanobacteriota > Cyanophyceae > Gomontiellales > Chamaesiphonaceae > Chamaesiphon > Chamaesiphon sp. The sequence goes on along the minus strand of NZ_JBGSQZ010000194.1, from coordinate 49,671 downwards.
GTTGTTGGAGTAACTGTTCAAGCAAAGGCAATAGTTCGATCGGTAATTCACACAAAGGTAGTCGAAGCCCACCAACTTCCCAACCTTGCAATTTCAATGCTGCTTTGATTGGCATTGGATTGGGTGCCATAAATAACCCTTTGAATAGGGGTAGCATTTTAATGTGCATCTGAGTGGCGAGGCGATTATTACCAGACTCAAATGCAGCAATCATCGCTTGAATTTCATTCCCAACTAAATGACTAGCAACGCTGACTACTCCAGTCCCACCGACAGCCAGAAGCGGCAATGTCAAAGAATCATCACCTGAATAGATTGCAAAGTCTGGTGGTGTCAGGCTGCGAATCTGACTAGCTATGTCTAAATTGCCTGTGGATTCCTTGATGGCGACAATTCCATCTAACTGAGCTAACTTGCCAACTGTCTCAGGTTCTAACTGCTGTCCAGTCCGACCAGGGATATTATAAAGTATCATTGGCAGGTCGCAAGCCGACGCGATCGCGGCGAAGTGCTGATACAAACCAATTTGGGGTGGTTTATTGTAGTAAGGCACTACCTGTAAACTTCCATCTACTCCTAGTCTAGCAGCTTTTTGGGTAGCTTCGATCGCTTCACTGGTAGAATTCGACCCAGTACCTGCAATTACTTTAGCTCGACTGGCTACAGCTTTTTGGACGACTTGAAAAAGTTCGTATTCTTCATCCCAACTTAAAGTCGGTGATTCGCCTGTGGTGCCACATACCACAATCCCATCCGAACCATTTGCGGCTAAATGCGCTGCCAATCTCTCTGCTTCAGCATAATGAACATTGCCTTCTTTATCAAAGGGCGTGACCATTGCCGTGATGACTCGTCCAAAATCGATTGTCATGGGGTAGAGGGTAGAGGGTAGAGGGTAGGTAGTCTGTAGGGGGTAGGGAGTCTGTAGGATATATTGAGTCCTGGGCATGGGATTAGAGAACGGACGCTTGCGTCCAAATTGACAATTTCCTAATGCCCTACCTCTACCCTCTACCCCCTATCTCCGTTTGAGCCAATTTTTCTCAATCAATAACTCAGCAATTTGGACGGCATTGAGAGCTGCACCTTTGCGGATTTGGTCGCCGCAGAGCCACAATTCCAACCCATTAGGATGGGAAATATCTTGACGAATCCGCCCGACTAAGACCTCATCTTTGCCAGAAGCGTCGATCGGCATCGGGAAATAATTATTACTCCAGTCTTCGACCAATTTTACACCAGGAGCATGGGCAAGGATCGATCGAGCCTTGTCTGGATCGAACGGGGTCGCAAATTCGAGGTTAATCGCTTCAGAATGGGCGCGCAGCACTGGCACTCGGATACAGGTAGCCGTAACGCGTAGATCTGGCGTACCAAAGATCTTGCGAGTTTCATTGACCATTTTCATTTCTTCTTCACAATATCCATGTTCGTCGATCGGGGTATTGTGAGGAAATAAATTAAATGCTAGAGGATAGGGGAAAATTTCGGGCTTGGGTGTTTTCCCGTCCAAGATATCGCGACTTTGGCTTTCCACTTCCGCCATTGCTCTGGCACCTGCACCACTGGCTGACTGGTAAGTAGCCGCTACGATGCGTTGAATCGGCTGGATCTGGTGGAGGGGATAAATTGCGACAGCCATTAAAATGGTCGTGCAGTTGGGATTGGCGATGATGCCCTGATGATGAGCCGCTGCATCTGGATTGACTTCAGGAATGACTAGTGGCACATCGGGACGCATCCGAAAGGCACTGGAATTGTCGATTACTACCGCTCCAGCCGCGACAGCCACAGGAGCTAAAGCTTTGGAGGTGGAACCGCCAGCAGATGCCAGGACGATATCGATGCATTCAAACGAGCGATCTCCCACTACTTCTACCGTAATTTCCTCACCTCGAAACTTTAACTTTGTACCTGCGGACTTGGGTGAGGCAAAAAGTTTGAGTTCGGCAATTGGAAAATTGCGACTTGCGAGTAGTGCGATTAATTCTGTACCAACGGCACCTGTCGCTCCTAAAATAGCAACGCGATATGAATTGGACAAGAAAACTGCCTCCACTGATACTAAATAGTTGTAAAGCGATCTGGGACAACACTGTCCGAACAAAACCTAATTTTACTCTGGCTGCGCGACTTAGCGACCTTTTACCGGAAAAACTGTAGGTCCGATCGAATCTCCATCCTGATGGATATGTCAGTTGAGGATTTGAAATACTTAATCTTTAAATACTTAATACCGAACGGCAATGTACTATCATCAAATAGGTGAATCGTGCAGACAAACATCGCATCCATCAAAGTGATGCGACTATGATGACCAGATCCAGGTAGAGAATTTGCAATTCGACTTATCTCAGAGCAAGCTACCCTCGATCGTCATACCAATATTAGGTTTAGCATATCATAATTACGCGATTTCCCAGCCCCTCAAATATCATCATTGACTGTTGTTAGATATACATACCATGAAAGTTACCCAGGAAAAACTCGAACAAAGCCGGATTGGTTTACAGATTGAAGTTACCGGAGACCAAACGACTAAATATTACGAACAAGCAATCCGCAAACTGACCACCAGTGCTAACATTCCTGGGTTCCGCAAAGGAAAAATTCCTCGCCAAGTAATTTTACAACGGATGGGTCAGTCCCAGATTAAGGCGATGGCTCTCGAAGCTTTGCTCGAACCAGCAATCAATGAAGCAATCAAACAAGAGACAGTTCCCGCCATCGGTAATTACCAGATCTCATCCAATTTTGACGACCTACTCCAAACTTATGTCCCTGGACAGACTTTGACTTTTAGTGCTGTAGTAGATGTGCCGCCTGTAGTGACTTTGGGTACTTATACCGGATTGGCTGTCAAAGCTGAGGAAGTCGTCTACGATCCCGCCCAAGTCGAAGATTTCATCGATCGCCAACGCCGCGAAAAGGCGACAATTATTCCAGTAGTCGGTCGAGCGGCCCAACTCGAAGATATTGCCGTAGTTGACTATAGTGGCAAGCTAGCAGACGGTACTGCCATCGACGGTGCTCAAGCTGAGGACTTTGATATCGAACTCTCAGAAGGGAAATTTATCAGCGATCTCGTGCATGGTATCGTTGGGATGAGTGTCGGCGAAACTCGCAATGTCAACGTTGTCTTCCCTGAAGACTACCCCCGCGAAGAATTGGCCGCTCAAGCCGCGATTTTTAACGTTGTCCTCAAAGATCTCAAAGAGCAGGAATTACCCAGCTTAGACGACGATTATGCCAAGGAAGCTAGCGATTTTGACACGCTGGCTGAGTACCGAGAATCGATCGTCACTCGGTTCCAAGAACAAGCCAAAAAATCTACCGACCAGAATATCATCGCGGCGATCGAAACAGCCTCGATCGATTTCGTTGAGGCAGATTTGCCAGAAACACTGATCGAACGGGAAACGATGAATATCCTCAACCAAATGGCTAATCAGTTTAGTCAATACGGAATGGACGTCAACCAACTCTTCACCCGCGAAACAATTCCCAAAATGAAGGAGAATTGCCGTACTGACGCAGTTAAGAATCTCAAACAGCAACTGGCGATCGCCGAAATTGCTCAAAAAGAAGGTATTGTTGTCACTGACGAAGAAATCGTGGCAAAAATGTCTGAGGTTCTGCCCCAATTAGCTGGTGAGAATGTCGATGAAAATCGCCTCCGTAGCTATATCACTGAGGATCTCCAAAAGGAGAAGACCTTGGAATGGCTCAAGGAACGCGCTCAAGTAGAATTAGTACCTGAAGGCTCCCTAAAACCAGCCGATGAGGATGAAGATGAAGATGCCGCCGCCGCAGGTGAAGCTGAAGCGATCGACATCATCGCCGAAGCAGTAGCTGAATAGAGCGATCGAGCGTACAGCTATCTCAGTTAGTTAGTGAAGTCTTAAATTGCCCTTGCCCTGCTTGAGTAATACGGAAAAGGATTCAAACCTCTCCAGATTGCTCCCCCCCGACAAGAGGGGCTAAGGTTACATTCAGGAGGCAGACTAGATGTGTAATCTAGTCTGGTTTCCCGAACCAATTGCAGCAACCGAGCGAGGCAACTTTACAATAGAGATTGGTATAATTCAATTACATAGGTGCATATCACTTATTTAAACTACTGTTGAGCCTTTCTTACTTATATTCCACCATGCTGATATCCAATACTCACAGGTCGATTACTAGCTACAACCAGAGCCAAATCTATGCAGGTGCTAACGTGGTGCCGATGGTAGTCGAGCAATCTGGAGTTGGCGAAAGATCTTTTGATATCTACTCGCGATTATTACGCGAAAGAATTATTTTCTTGGGTACTCAAGTAGATGATGCCGTTGCCGATAGCTTAGTCGCCCAAATGCTCTTTCTAGAAGCTGAAGATCCGGAAAAAGATATTCAATTGTATATCAATTCTCCTGGTGGCTCGATCACCGCAGGGATGGCAATTTATGACACAATGCAACAAATCCGTCCCGATGTGGCAACTACTTGCTATGGTTTAGCTGCTTCGATGGGTGCATTTTTATTAGCCAGTGGTACACATGGCAAGCGTAGCTCCCTACCCAACTCGCGGATTATGATTCATCAACCGCTCGGTGGTGCTCAGGGACAAGCAGTAGATATCGAAATTCAGGCGCGAGAGATTCTGTATCTCAAAAATCACCTCAATGGTTTGCTAGCACATCATACCGGACAGCCGATCGAAAGAATTGCAGAGGACACCGAGCGGGACTTTTGGATGTCACCAGCAGAAACTCAAGCGTATGGATTGATCGATCGGACGATCGATCGGCTCTAAACCTGCGATAGTAACAAGACAACTGTAAACATCGATCGGCTTATCGTCACACCATAACATTAAGTTCGATCGCTGGTATTCTCACATCGCCACCAAAACTCACCGCCCGCTTATCGTTCATCACCCGTCCAGTTATCGGTACTCTACCTTTCTTCATGAGGCACGCTCTCAAATATGCCAACTACTAAAAACTATGACTCCCATCTCAAATGTTCTTTTTGTGGTAAATCACAAGAACAAGTTCGCAAGTTAATTGCTGGGCCGGGAGTCTACATCTGTGATGAATGCGTAGAGCTATGTAATGAGATCCTCGATGAAGAATTACTAGATCCCAACGGCCCCAGCTCTCATCCTCCCGCAAAATCCGAGCCACAGCGCAAACGCCGCGAATCAGTGCCGATCGATCTTAGCAAAATGCCTAAGCCGCGCGAGTTGAAAAAATATCTAGACGATCGGGTGATCGGCCAAGATGAAGCCAAAAAAGTCCTCTCTGTATCTGTCTATAACCATTACAAACGACTGAGCTACGCTCAGTCTAAAGCTAATACCCCCCAAGCCCCATCCACAGGTGTCAATGGCATCCACAAAGCTAACGCTAATGATGATGGTGTCGAACTCCAGAAGTCGAATATCTTGCTGATCGGCCCAACTGGCTGTGGCAAAACCATGCTCGCCCAAACCCTAGCTAAAGTCTTGGACGTACCCTTTGCGATCGCTGATGCCACGACTCTAACCGAAGCAGGTTATGTCGGTGAAGATGTCGAGAATATTTTGCTCAGACTACTCCAAGCCGCCGATTTAGACGTAGAAGAAGCCCAGCGCGGGATTATTTACATCGACGAGATCGACAAAATCGCCCGCAAAAGTGAAAATCCCTCAATTACTCGTGATGTCTCCGGCGAAGGCGTCCAGCAAGCACTACTCAAAATGCTCGAAGGGACGATCGCCAGCGTTCCACCCCAAGGCGGTAGAAAACACCCCTATCAAGACTGCATCCAAATCGATACCAGCAATATCATGTTTATCTGTGGTGGGGCATTTGTAGGGCTAGATAAGGTCATCGAGCAACGAACGGGTAAAAAGTCCATGGGCTTTATTCAGCCAGGTGATACTCCCAATCGCGAACAGCGGACAGCGGATATGATGAAACATTTAGAACCTGAAGATCTGGTCAAATATGGGCTAATTCCCGAATTTGTCGGTCGGGTACCAGTGATCGCTACCCTCAAGCCATTGGATGAAAATGCCCTCGTCTCGATCCTGACCGAGCCTCGCAGTGCCCTCGTCAAGCAGTACGAAAAGCTGCTACACATGGATAATGTCGCCCTCGAATTTCACCCCGATGCGATTAGAGCCATCGCTAAAGAAGCTCACCGCCGTAAAACTGGAGCTAGAGCCTTGCGCGGGATTGTTGAGGAGTTGATGCTCGATGTGATGTATGAGCTGCCCTCCCGTAAGGATTTGACCCGTTGTACGATCACGCGGGAAATGGTGGAAAAACGTTCGACTGCTGAATTGTTGATCCATCCCGCCTCAGTGCCAAAACCTGCATCAGCTTAGTGTCGATTTGCTGTTGCTAGCCAAAACTAGCACCAGCCTAGTTTAGAAGAAAGGCGATCGCTAGGGTAGCGATCGCCTTTGACGTTAAAATTGTAGCTGGGAAATCACAACCGATAAGCCAAATATCTTAGGTAATTTGCTCGGAATGTCGCGATCGATCGATCCCCAACGGTCGATCGATCGACGCTACTCACGCCCTCAGATCGTTGCTGTTACAGCACTCATGTTTTAACAGCAATAGCAGATCGTTTTTGCCTAACCAATATTATCACCGATCGGAGCATCCACTTTGGCGATCGATCTGTAAATAATTTACATGAAATGGCTGATGTTAGAAGCTAGTCAGCTAGAATACATTAGATGGATAGATTCAAAACGCTAATTTAAGTTTTTTAAGTATAGCAATACGAATTTTAATAATTCTTTTTTAGTAGTGCTGACCTAACTGTAAATTCACCATTACTAAGGGAAATCGGGGTTTAAGCTTTAAATGGCTGGTAATGTTATTACCAGCCATTTTTGTCGGCAATATCAGAGATACTCGCCGAAATTACCGACCGATCGAAAATCAGGGGTCTACTTGTCTTGTCTCGCTGATTGGTGCGCTGTCTCGATCCAAACGCACGCTGTAAGCGAAGACGTGTCGCTAAATCCCCATCTTAAATACCCAATTATCAATTATCAATTATCAACTATCAACTATTCAACCATGACCACGGTTCGATCTGGGCGACGTGAAGTAACTCCTGGCTCAGTTCGGCGTGTAATTGCCCATTAGTTGCTAGAATTCGACCTGAGCGAAGATCGAATGGACTGCAATCGTAAGCAGTAACGGTACCGCCAGCAGCCTCAACAATCGCTACCCCAGCCGCCAAATCCCAGGGAGAGAGTCCGCGCTCCCAGTAGCCATCCAACCTACCACAGGCGACGTAAGCCAGATCGATCGAAGCTGCGCCCGCACGTCGGACACCTTGGGTAATATGGGTCAGATAACAAAATTCTTGATAATTATTATCGGGGGTTTCGCGTCGATCGTAAGCAAAACCTGTCACGAGCAGACTTTGAGCTAATTTATCTACAATAGAGACATGAATTGGTTGGTCGTTGCAAGTTGCACCTATTCCTACCGCACCGCGAAATAGTTCTTTGTGGAAGGGATCGAAGATCGCGCCGACTGTCGGAACACCATTAATTAATAATCCGATCGAAGCTGCTGAAAATGGGTACTGGTGGGCATAATTGGTCGTACCATCCAACGGATCGATCGCCCAAAGATATTCAGCATCGAGATCGCCAAATTGACCTGATTCTTCAGCCAAAATCGAATGATCGGGAAAATGCTGGCGGATAATCTCTAAGATAACTGCTTCCGCTTGCTTATCTGCTTCTGTGACTAGATCGCCTGGGCGACCTTTTTCGACGATCGATTCTAGCTTACCCCAACAAGCCTGCAATACTTCTCCTGCGGCTAATGCTGCTGTCGTTGCTACATCTAAATAAGTAGATAAGTGATGCTCCAAGGGAGAGGCTGCGCCGACGGACGATCTGGGTGCATTCATTAGCTAGTAGAATGTAAATATATATACACAGTTGCCATTGTACATTAACAATGTTATTAGTTAAAGTGCATACATTACTAAAAAAAATCCCCGATCGAGCAGGGGAGACAGACCAAGGTTGGGTGATTATTAGTAATTAATTTGAGCTGATACTTACAGGACTGCTACCGACCAATCCATATTGTTTTTTAGTTTCAATGTAAAACTCACGATGTGGCTGCAACTGTTGGTAATAAAGACTGATTCCTTGCTGGATTACTAAAGTAGGCTCTTGATTTGTATGTTCTTGAATGGCATCCAACTGACGAACAGTTTCAGCATCCAATTGAATTATAAGCTGCATATAAAATACCTCCATCCTAAAGTAAGAGTATAATAACAATATATTATATCACTTTAAACTCTATCAGTCGATCGATAGATATTGCCAGCTCGATCTCAATCCCCAACTCGGTCTCATCTAGATCGTAAAATGGACGGTGACATCATTTATAGGCAATTATAATTTAATTATAAATATTTTTTGTCGCGCCGATTCTGTAGCTTCAGATACTAGATCTAAATTGTTTCGACTTAGATCCAATTAATGAGTAGCTACTCATTCAAGCGTGTCACAACTTAACAATCAATCGCCAGATGACGAGTTTTTCGGTAAAATGCTACTAGAACAAGTAATCACTCACTCCCTAACTCGATGGTCATGAACCCAGCAGCAACCAAGGAAACCAGCGATATAACGAATGAACCCAGCGACAAATCGCTGGAAGCCATGAGACATTTTTCCGAAACTTATGCTAAGAATACCGACACTTACTTCTGTGTAGACCTTTCGGTCACTGCTGTCGTGATTAAGGGACTGGCAAAAAATAAAGAAGATTTGGGTTCACCCCTTTGTCCGTGTCGTCACTATGAAGACAAGGAAGCTGAAGTCAAAGCTGCTTTTTGGAACTGTCCATGTGTTCCTATGCGCGAACGTAAAGAATGTCATTGCATGTTATTTCTGACCCCAGACAATGACTTTGCTGGAAAAGTGCAAGACATTACCATCGAAGAAGTCAAAGCAGTATAATCGATCGATCGCGATATAGATGTAGTCTATTAGTCTAAATGTTACTACTCTTTTGTCGAATAATTAGCGTAAAAGAGTAGCGATCTTGACTGTTTTTAAGATCGATCGCCATGCCAAGTTTGAGTTAACGATCTAAGCACGTCACAATGGTAAAATATGCTCAGGTGGATATTTACCACCGATCGCCATTTTAGTTCAAACCTATGTCCGTTGATGAATCGATCGATCTCCATTATGCTGTCCCAATCGATCGGATTAAATACGACGATCGGGGTTTAGTTCCGGCTATTATCCAAGACTACCTGGATGGAACCGTACTGATGATGGCGTGGATGAATAGCCAATCTCTGCAAAAGACTCTAGATACAGGCGAAACTTGGTTTTGGAGCCGTTCTCGTCAGAAATTTTGGCACAAAGGTGCAACTAGTGGACATACTCAGCACGTCAAAGATATTCGTTATGACTGCGACAGTGACGCATTACTAGTTACCGTTGAGCAAGTTGGGGACATCGCCTGTCATACAGGAGCGCGTAGTTGCTTTCACCAAATCGCCACTGCTACCGCCGCACCACCCGCCGATACACTTTCAGATTTATACCAGACTATCTGCGATCGTCGGGACGCGCCCCAAGCAGGCTCGTACACCCAAAGTCTATTTGCAGGTGGGGATAATAAGATTCTCAAAAAAATTGGTGAAGAAGCCGTAGAAGTCGTGATGGCTTGTAAGGACGATCGACCCAACGAAATCGCAGGTGAAGTTGCCGATCTGTTCTATCATACTCTCGTCGCCCTCGCTCACCACCGTGTCAGCATCCGCGATGTCTACCGCGAACTCCAATCGCGACGGAAATAGTTATTGGAATTTACCCTTCTAACTCTAATCAGAAGCTAACACGTATATACACTGGCTTTGACGCGCAGTCCTTTACCCCCCAACTCCCCTTATAAAAGGCAGGGCTGATCCATCCACCAGAGAAAAACCGCTCTAACCCTTTTCTGTCATTAAGTCTCGATCGAATGTAGATGGAAGTTAAACGAAACAATTGGGTTTTAGCATTATTCTTTTTCCAATAGATCAGCCCTGCCTTATAAAAGGGGGCTTTCGCGCCCTCCCCTTGATAAGGGGAGGGCTGGGGTGGGGTAAAGGACTACGCAACACACAGAAGAAAGTAGAAAGTAGGGTGGGCAATGCCCACCATCTAAGATGCCATGCTGACTGAAATCGCCCAAAAAACTCGGCTAGCCGCCCAACATTTAGCGAGTCTTCCGACTGAGGCTAAGAATAAAGCGATCGAATCGATTGCCAAATCGCTAGAAAGCCATGCTGATGAAATCGTCGCCGCAAATGCTGCCGATTGTCAAGCTGCTGAGGGCGAAATTGCCCCAGCTTTGTATGCCCGACTAAAACTAGATGCGACTAAACTCAAAGGTGCGATCCTTGGTGTCCGCGATGTGGCTAAATTAGCCGATCCAGTGGGTCAAATGCAGATCCATAGAGAACTCGATGCTGGCTTGATTATGCAGCGCGTAAGCTGTCCTGTCGGTGTTTTAGGGGTGATTTTTGAGGCTCGTCCTGATGCAGTAATTCAGATTGCAAGTTTGGCAATTAAGTCGGGTAATGGGGTAATTTTAAAAGGTGGACGAGAAGCGATCGAGTCTTGTACTGTATTAGTTAAAGCAATCAAAGCGGGATTGGCTCAATCTGAAGTCAGTCCCGATGTAATTCAGCTTTTGACTACCCGCGCCGAAACCACCGAGCTACTAAAATTAGACCGTTATATCGATCTAATTATTCCGCGTGGTTCCAATGAATTTGTGCAATACGTCCAAGATAATACCCGCATTGCCGTTCTCGGTCATGCTGATGGAATCTGTCATTTATATATCGATCTCGAAGCGGATTTAGATAAAGCGATCGCGATTACGATCGATTCTAAAACTCAGTATCCAGCAGCTTGTAATGCGATCGAAACCCTGCTGATCCATCAATCGATTGCTAGTAAATTATTAATGCCAATTGTTAATCAATTACAGGCAAATGGAGTAGAAGTAAGACTGAGCGAACTCGGACACGAAATCTTAGGTAATCAAGAGAATCTCACGATCGATCTGGCGATCGCGACAGATTGGGCGACTGAATATAGCAATCTCACTCTCGCCGTCCAAATCGTCCCCGATCTCGATGCAGCCATCACCCATATCAATACCTATGGTTCGCGCCATACAGATGGGATTGTTACCGAAAATCTTACTACCGCCAAAGTATTTTTCGATCGAGTTGATGCCGCAAATGTTTTTCACAATTGTTCGACCCGATTTTCGGATGGGTTCCGGTATGGTTTTGGTGCAGAAGTCGGCATCAGTACTCAAAAGATGCCCCCGCGCGGGCCAGTTGGCTTGGAAGGATTGGTGACTTATAAGTATCAAATTACTGGCGACGGACATATTGCTGGTACCTATACAGGCGAAAATCCGAAAGCATTTACACATCGAGATTTATGATCGTTTTATCTCCCAGGGCGTACCATACTATTCACTATCTCTTAGCTCTATGGCAATTCCACCTAGCTGGATCGTCAAAACTGGTCGCTCGATCTGGACGCAGATCTGGCAACTAATGATGTCACAACTTGCGCCACCAAACGATCGAGGAGAATATCAACGTCCGCAGAGTGAGTTCCGAAATCGCCTCGATGGGATCTATGCTCCAGAGCCAAATCGCTATCGATTGTATGTCGGCTGGAGTTGTCCGTGGGCACATCGAACATTGGTAGTACGGGCATTAAAGGGTTTAGAAAGTTCGATCGAGATCGTGCTAGTTCAGGGTGATGCAAATGCAGGTGGTTGGACACTATCAAAGCCAGAACATGGCTGTAATACTCTAGCCCAATTGTATCGATTTGGGAAATTGGGCTATACAGGTCGATCGACAGTGCCGATGCTCTGGGATACTCAGACGTATTCGATCGTTAATAACGAAAGTGCAGAAATTATCGAGATCCTTAATTCAGATTTCAATGATTTCGCCAGCCATCCCGAACTAGATCTGGCTCCAATTGCCCTGCAAGACTCGATCGAGCAGTGGAACGAGGTAGTGTATGAAACTGTCAATAATGGGGTCTACCGCTGCGGTTTTGCCCAAACACAGGCTGCTTATGACAACGCCCATATTGAATTGTTTGCTACGCTCGATCGAGTCAACGATTTACTGGCAAGTCAAGATTATCTCTGCGGCGATCTATTGACTCTGGCTGACATTCGACTGTTTACGACTCTGATTCGATTCGATTTGGTTTACAACCATCTATTCAAATGCAACCGACGGCGGATTCGGGATTATCCCCAGCTTCAAGCTTATCTATCCAATATTTACCAGCTTCCTGGGGTAGCTGCTACCTGCAACTTTTCAACGATCCTGCAAGACTACTACGGTAATTTGTTTCCGCTCAATCCTGGCGGAATTATTCCTCAATTACCAGACATGAGCTACCTGAGGAGAGTTGATAGTTGATAGTTGATAGCTTGCACTGAGCGAAGCCAAAGTGTTGATAGCGATTTGCGCTCTTGGGAGCTGCCGAGGATCGAACAAGTTAAATCAAATCAGAATAGAGGCATGAAGTTATGCCTCTATTTCAGCGATGGTTTTGATTCGTTGGTAACTGCTTGCACTGAAGCCTATCGTTGGCGTAGCCTCTGCCTCGTGCCGTCGTAGGCGTTAGCCTGCCGTAGGCACAGTTTCAGCTATCAACTATCAACTATCAACTAAATTAAGTGTCGTACAGTAGACATTCTAAGGACTCTGGATTGTCATCGCAGAAACGTTCGAGAGAATTCTTAGGTTTAGCATTCTTGGTGTGTCCAGATTGTTGATGTAATTCCTCTAGGATGTCCATCTCTACAGCAAATTCGGCAGAAGTTTTACCGAATTTTTCGCCAGCTTCCTGAGCTGCTTCGCGTGCTTGCTCGATCCGGTCTTCGATGGTCATCTTTATTTCTTGATTGGTCATAATCTTGGCTATTTAGACTAAGTTAGCGGGATATTTGAGAGCAGGATACCTTATATTGTATCTTTCCCTTATTGAAAGACGCCATAACAAATGTAGGGGTTTCCACACATTTGGGCAGGGCTAACGATTTGTGGTGGGTTTAGTCATTGGCACAACTACTCCTTTGGAGCATCGCCGATCGATAATATCGATCGAAAATCAGACAACGATCGCGAGTCCTATTGCTAGATATTTGACAATTTTTTGACTTTAACGGGACGATCGGGGAATGAGAGTGTTAGAATTGCCATGCAAAATATAGCACTTTATTGAGGGTCTGCTGTGATCCGTTCTGCCACCTTAACACTTCCGCCCACAATCCAATCGATTGCTGATAACAGTCGTCTCCGACTGCTTTCTGGGAATGCTAACGTACCTTTATCTGAAGAAATTGCGCGTTATCTCGGACTCGATCTCGGGCCGATGATTCGCAAACGATTTGCTGATGGGGAAATTTATGTCCAGATCCAAGAATCCATTCGCGGCTGTGATGTTTATTTGATCCAACCTACCTGTCATCCGGTGAACGATAACTTGATGGAACTATTCATCATGATCGATGCCTGTCGGCGGGCTTCAGCACGACAAATTACCGCAGTACTCCCCTACTATGGTTATGCTCGTGCCGATCGCAAGACTGCTGGGCGAGAATCGATTACCGCCAAACTAGTCGCTAACCAGATTACTACTGCTGGTGCCGATCGAGTCTTGGCGATGGATCTCCACTCTGCCCAAATCCAGGGTTATTTTGATATCCCGCTGGATCATATCTACGGTTCGCCAGTCATCATTGATTATTTACTAGCAAAAAACTTACCAGATGTCGTAGTGGTATCGCCAGATGTTGGTGGTGTCGCCCGCGCTCGTGCCTTTGCTAAGAAGCTCAATGACGCACCACTCGCCATTATCGACAAACGTCGTCAGGCACATAATGTGGCTGAAGTGATGAATGTGATCGGTGATGTCGCTGGTAAAACAGCCATCCTGGTCGATGATATGATCGACACGGGCGGTACGATCTCCGAAGGTGCCAAAATCTTGCGCCAGCAAGGAGCGCGTGAAGTTTATGCTTGTGCGATCCATGCGGTATTTTCACCACCAGCGATCGAAAGGCTCTCCAGTGGAGTGTTTGAGGAAGTAATCGTCACCAACACGCTCCCGATCCCTAAAGATCAGTGGTTTCCACAACTGAAGGTACTATCTGTCGCCAACTTATTGGGTGAGACAATCTGGCGAGTACATGAAGAAAACTCGGTGAGTAGTATGTTTCGTTAGATTGTGGCAAGTGGCACAGAGTTAGGAACCTGGATCGTTAGCTCTAGTTTCCAACCCCGCTCCGCTATCCTTATTGCTAATGAATCTACCCATTTTTACTACCCCCAGGGAACTAGATTCCTATCTCCAATGCCACCGCTCTCAATCCATCGGACTAGTCCCGACAATGGGAGCGTTACATTTGGGACATCAGAGCTTACTCGATCGAGCCAGACATGAAAATGCTGTCGCGATCGTCAGTATTTTTGTCAATCCTTTACAATTTGGGGCTAATGAAGATCTCGATCGCTATCCACGTCAGTTGGAACTCGATCGAGTTATTTGTGAGCAAGCAGGTGTAGATGCCCTGTTTGTGCCTACGGTGGAAAGTATGGGAATTAAAAATGTACTCACTCAAGTCATCCCACCAGTGGCGATGATGAGCAGATTGTGCGGACGTACTCGCACGGGACATTTTCAAGGTGTGGCGACGATCGTCACCAAGCTCTTAAATATCGTTCGACCCGATCGCGCCTATTTTGGCGAAAAGGATGCCCAGCAACTGGCGATTATCCGCCGGATCGTGGCAGATCTAAACATTCCTGTCGAGATTGTCGGTTGTCCGACTGTCCGCGCCGCATCTGGTTTGGCACTGAGTTCTCGCAATCAATATCTATCGCCGATCGGCCGATCTCAGGCTGCGGTGATTTATCGGAGTTTACAACAAGCTCAGACACTCGCAGTCCCAGAAATTAATGCCGAGAAACTTTTAGCTGCTGTGACTACTGAATTAGCTACAGTACCAGAATTTCGACTAGAGTATTTAGAACTTGTCGATCTTGACACCCTACAACCGATCGATACTCTAGATAAATTGGCTTTACTCGCGATCGCCGGACGGATTGAGGGTACTCGCTTGATTGATAATACGATCGTTGGTGGCTAGTAAAAGCGTAGATCTTCGGGTACCCACGAGCGGCGTTTTGATGCGGGGGTTCCCCCCGAATCAAAAAACGACAAGACAGGGGCACCCCTACAGGTTGTCTGCAATTCGATCGAACTGAATCCTCATATCAACTCCCCTATCCAATGTCACAATTACCTATTATCGCGATCGATGGCCCCGCAGGTGCAGGGAAGTCTACTGTTACCAAGCTCGTAGCTGCCCGATTAGGGTTGTTGTTTCTAGATACGGGGGCAATGTATAGATCGATTGCTTGGCTAGTGCTGGAGGCGAATCTAGCCCTAGATGATGAGCTAAACATTGCTGAGTTGGTGAGTAGAGCAAAAATTGTTCTCGCGGGGGAGCGAGTTGTGGTGAATGGTATCGATGTCACTGAAGCGATTCGGACACAGACAGTAACGAGCAAAGTTTCGGCAATTGCCAAGCTCGGAGTAGTTAGAGCAGAATTAGTCAGGCAGCAACAGGCGATTGGCGCACAAGGTGGCATCGTTGCTGAAGGTAGGGATATGTGTACGCAGGTATTTCCAGATGCTCAGGTGAAGATTTTTTTGACGGCATCGGTAGCCGAACGCGCACGTAGACGACAACAGGATTTGCGCGATCGCGGGCAAGGTGAAGTAAGCTTGGCAGAATTGGAGAGATCGATCGCCGAACGGGATTTAATTGACAGTACACGAGAAATTTCCCCATTGAAAAAAGCGGTTGATGCTGTGGAAATTGTTAGCGATCGTCTGAGTATCGAAGAAGTAGTCGATGCGATCGTCGTGATGTATCAGCAAGTAGTAAATAAATAATCCAAGTTGCTAATTATAAAATGCTTACTCGACCATGTATAAATTTCTAGCTCTTACTATTCCCTTATTAATCAGTTCGATATCCAGTACGATACCATTATCAAATACACCTCTAGAAAAATTGGCTTTGAGCCAGAAAGGATATATCACTCTCAGCACTATACTCAAAACGGCTACAGGATGGACTTTTTATTCAATAGCCTAAGCTTTGCTCCACAAGGGTTTCAACCGTTAGAGTAAAAGTCTAGCTCTCATCCGTGTTTAGTATACATCCATCGGCGGTCTTAAAATAGGGATGAGTGAAAATGAAGTTATTAAAAAGTTAGGTACTCCTAACAGTCGGCAGGTAGCAGCTAACGGATGTACTGGGACTGATGATATTACTTTAAAATACAACAATCTGGCTATATACCTAGAGGAAGGTTCTAACAAGAAGAGTAAAAGTCACCTAACAGCAATTATCACTACTAATTCGCGCTATCTTACGAGTAAAGGAATTAGAGTAGGAGACTTGATGGGCAAAGCTGAAAAGGCTTATTCAAAAACTGCTATGACTGGCAAAAAAGGACGGTACTTTAGTTTAGCCGATCGCCAACAAAATGAATGTGCCCTCACGTTTGTGAGTAAAAATAGTAAGACAGTGAGTGAGATTAACTTAGCCTGTGCTATCTGCTAATTATTAATATCTAGAGAAATAATGCTCAGTCGCGCTCAATCATTAGATCGATTGCTGGTTACTACCGAACAGATGCAGCAGATCGAAAGCAAGGTATTTGCCGCTGGTATGCCTGTCGCCGCATTGATGGAAAAAGTGGGGGGATTAATTGCGCGGCGATTTCAAGTTTTATATCCTCGCTCTAGATATCGACAAGTCGGTATTTTAGTAGGAATGGGGCATAATGGTGGCGACGCGCTAGTAGTTGCCCGCGAGTTGTATTTTCAGGGATATGAGGTGGCGATTTATGTACCATCGGAGCAATTGAGCGAACTCACCAATCAACATTATTGTTATGTGTCGAGTTTGGGTGTCAAAATTGTTGATGATGCGCGAAGTTTTGCAGATTGCGATGCGATCGTGGATGGCTTATTTGGGTTTGGTTTAAATCGTGAAATTACCGATAATTTATTTGATGCGATCGAGTTGATTAATCAATTAGCAGTCCCGATTGTCAGTATCGATTTACCTTCAGGTATTCATGGTGATAGTGGTAATGTTTTAGGTACGGCAATTAGGGCGAAACATACGTTTTGCTTGGGGCTATGGAAATTAGCTTTTATTCAGGAACAAGCAATTGAATATCTAGGTAAAACCGCGCTCATAGATTTCGATTTGTCCCTCGCAGATATTCAGAGTATAGTAGGCAAACCGACAATAACGCGGATGACAACCGATCGCGCGATCGCAAATTTACCGCTACATCGATCGCCAGTTACGCACAAATATCAGCAGGGTCACTTATTACTAATAGTTGGCTCCGAGCAATACAGCGGCGCGGCAATTTTAGCTAGCTTGGGTGCGAGAGCAACTGGTGTCGGAATGCTATCGATCGCAGTTCCCAAATCGCTCAAACCAACATTATTAAACTATCTACCAGAAGCCTTAATTATTAGTTGTCCAGAAACTGAAGCAGGTACAATTAAATCTTTACCAGAACTAGATTTTACTAAATATCAAGCGATCGCCTGTGGTTGTGGTTTGACCGAGCGACCATCTAAAATAGTCAAACAAATTCTCGCTGCAAGTTGTCCGATCGTTCTTGATGCCGATGCCCTAAATATTATCGCTAAACTAGGTTTAGAAACAGTATCCACCCGAACACATCCCACTATTTTAACACCGCATACTGGTGAATTCAAACGGCTATTTACCAGAATTCCGACAGCTAACAAACTCGTCGCGGCAAGTGCGGCAGCTCAATCTAGTGGCGCAGTTGTATTAGTCAAAGGAGCGAGAACTATCATCGCACATGATGGTAACTCGATCGTGATTCCTGAGAGTACTCCAGCTCTAGCTAGGGGCGGTAGCGGTGATGTTTTAACTGGGCTGATTGGCGGCTTAATTGCCGCTGACAGTCGGCTAAATATCGATCTTGCCGAAGTTGTCGCGACAGCAGCTTGGTGGCACTCTCAAGCCGGAATTTTGGCAGCTAGAGAGCGCGGAGATCTCAGTGTCGATCCTCTGACTTTGACTCAATATTTAAGTGCTGTAATTCACGCTACTAAGTAGCTGCCATTCCTTAGCTGGTGCGTTGCTATTACATCCCCGACTTCTCGAAGAAGTCGGGGATGTGTCTTCTAGCTTCTCGATCCGCGAAGTCTAAAAAGCGGTCATAACTTGCAGTAGTTCTGCGGAGAGATCCTGGGAGCCTTGACCTTGCTTTTCAAATAATACGCCAGCGAGTAGATATATGTTAGGCGAATAGAAAGCTTTGCGATCGCTTTTGAGCGAGCTAATAGTCTCTCTCACCTTTGACTCAGAGCTATAGTAGCCAAATTGCAGCGGTGAGATCGTAAAATCAATTACTTGATAGCCGCAATCGATCGCATACTCAATAGTTTCGACGGGGTTTGAATAGGCAGAAATTAGCGATAACACCCGATCGCAACCTACTGTAAACAGCAGTTTAGTAATCGCGGCACCATCGGCTCCACCATGCAACGATGGCATGTAAATATCGTTGTCAGGTGCAGGTAAATAAGGCGGATTAGCAATCAGATAATTGGCTCCAGACTGTTCCCAACCTTCAAAAAAACATTGGTTACGAACGACATATTTGTCGCTCAATCCATACTGAGCGATTCGCGATTGAGCCAGCTTACTTGCGGTAGAAGTCAACTCATACCCGTGAATTTTGCCTTGAAAAGGAGTTCTAAGCAAGCTGTGAATCACGGGACTACCATCACCCGAACCAAACTCAATTACCAGATCGGAGCTGGTACAACGGTTGAGAACCATCCTGTCTAAGCATTGGGAATAAAATTGAGACTCTTCGGGACAGAAAAATACTTCTTTAGGCGAACAAGATTGAACCGAGGTAAGTTCTCGATTCTCTTGCAGATAGGCTCCGCCAACGGATAAAGTTTGGAGCGAATTCATTTGCTTTCTAATTAAAGGTTGAAGTTTGAATAATTTTGACGATCGCATTGCCAGCGCGATCGCTCATATACTTGTCTTGGTCGTATCCGAGCAGCAGTTCCCACGCTTGCTGGGGATACATATCGACTAGCGGTAACGAGACGTTGTGGAGCATCCATTGTCCGTGGCGTTCGTCTTCTTTGATATGCAATTCCCAATATCCCTGGGCGGTTTCGGAAAGTCCCAACCGAGCAGCCGCAGCGATGTAGTCTTGATAGCTGGAAGGGCCGACAATTTCAAAGTAGGTAAAGCCACCGATGTAGCGTAAGAAATTGCGCTTGCACTGTGTGAGCAAAAAATTGTGGTTAATTGAGGCTAAAACTTCCCAGGGCACCAAATCCAGGTAAGCTTCTGGGGTAGGATCGAGATCGAGTTCTGCCATCATTTGGGCAAAGAAAGTAGAATGCTTGCGACTGAGGCGACCATTTCCATATTCTTCGAGCAAGACGCGGATCAATGTCGCCTGGATTTCATTGCTAGCACCACCTAACAGACTGCACAGGCGACTTGACTCTACCAACCCATCCAAAGAAGCGATCGCAATCAGGTGACGATAGCTTTTCAGGGTCATTTCTTGCCCCAAATACCACTTATTTGCCGATATTGGCGGTTCTAAATCAACATGAGCTTGTGCGATTAACGCCTCTTTAATTTCATCTGCTGACAATTTTTTTATACTTAGGTCAATCTGAGCTGATTCCCAGGCTTGCCAAGGCTTTTCAATCCGATCTCTGACCCACTGCACGTACAGCGAACGCTCGTTAGTATATTCATTTAAATCTTTGTACCAGATAAAATTAAGTCGGTTGATGCGGTAGAGAATCCGCTGTAAAAACCGATTTTCTACTACTGGTAGATCTGTATAGGCAGTTGCTAAAGCAGTTTGTAAAGCAGCTTCAAACTCGGCTGACAAGTTTGGCTCAAGCGTCACTCGCCGATCGAGATTTTCTGTAGTTAAAAGCTCAATAAATAACCGTTCTGCTCGATCGTAATCTGGCGGTGCTGAAGATCCAAAATCCTTTGATACCTCCATCGAAGGCAAATCGGGACGCAATAAAACCATAATTTATCCGTTCTGAGTGATAAAAATGCTGAGGCGATCGCTGTATGTAACGAAGTTGCCATCGACCTATCATCAATATAATTAAGTAAAGGTAGTAATGTTGTCCCTCTTATGATAGATAGTTAGCGAATCAAAGGTATTGTTTCTTACAAGGTAGTATCCGTCTTGACAAGATCTATAAATATCTGGGCTAATTAAACTTTTGCCCATCAATCGGAGCGGCTTATTATATAGCAATTCTAAATGATTTGCGAGATTTACATTGGCTCTGGTGCGTTACCCTTCTCCGGTGGAGACGCTACGCGAACGGGATAATACACCCTACAGTATTCTTACAAATCAAATAAGACTGCTATATTAGAATAGATAATAAATGCTTAAATTGTGAGATAAAAGATGAATACTCCGATCGACGATCGATCTTCAGCAGTTTTAGAGGTGGCAAAACTACAGCAGCAGCTTCATAACTCATTCCAGCAACTATCTATAGATCGACTAAAGGTACTTGCTGATTTCGCGGCTTATTTAGCAAATACAGAAAGCGAAGCAGCAACTCAGGAGCTTTTAGCAATTCCTGGATTATTAGAACGAGTTAAACAAAATCAATTAACACCCAAAACTGATTATACAAACTGGAGAACCCTTCGCTCTGATGTATGAAGTTCTACTCCATCCTGAGGCTCAAGAAGTATATGTCAACTCCATCAACTCAGCTTCAGAGATCGTCTTGACTCTGAGCTTCTCCGCCTTTGCCAACTTCGAGCCAGCCTTTTCACCCGCTAGCAAATAGTCAGTTTTCGCACTAATAGAATCCGAAACTTTACCGCCATGACTCAGAATTAAATCTTTAGCTTCATCGCGCTTTAGTGTTGGTAGGGTGCCAGTAATCACAAAAGTTTTATCGGCAAATATTTCACTAATATTAGCGTCTATCGATCGCTCGCATTGCAAACCTGCTATTTTCAATCGATCGACTAAATCGATATTCTCTGGTTGTTGGAGCCAATTATAGACAGATTGAGCAGTTTCCAATCCGACATCACGAATATCTTGTAGATCGGAAATCGTGGCTTGGCATAATAGATCGATCGAGGTAAATTTTTCAGTTAAGATATTTGCGCCATTATTCCCGATTTGCCTAATTCCTAATCCATATAATACTCTCGACCACGGGCGAGATTTAGAAGCAGCAATTCCCTCGATCGTCTTAGTTGCCGATTTCTCACCTGTTCGCTCCAAAGTCATCAATTTTTCGATAGTTAAATCGTATAAATCGGCAACTGAATTGACAAACTTGCGATCGACTAATTGCTCGATTAACTTTTCACCCACGCCATTAATATCCAGCGCATCCCGACTCACCCAATGTACCAATGAACCCTTGAGAATTGCCGCACAGCTAGGATTAATACAGCGCAAAACTGCTTCCTTTTCCAACTTGACAACTACAGCGTCACATACAGGGCAATTACTGGGCATTTTAAAAACTAAAGTCCCAGACGGACGCAAATCCGTCAATACCCGCACAACTTCGGGAATAATTTCCCCCGCTTTGCGGACAATTACCGTGTCGCCAATCCGCAGATCTAACTGGGCGATCCGATCGCCATTGTGGAGCGTTGCCCGCTGAACTGTCGTTCCCCCCAGTTGAACGGGTTGCAAGTGCGCCAAGGGGGTAATTGCCCCCGTTCTGCCCACATTTACACTGATATCCAATACCCGCGTCGGTGCTTCTTCGGCGGGATATTTGAGAGCTGCCGCCCAGCGGGGGAACTTGTTGGTAAAGCCTAATTCCTGTTGCAGCGCGAAATCATTAATTTTGACGACGACACCATCTGTCATGTAACTCAGGTTTAACCGCTCGGTATTCCAGCGATCGTAATATTCGCCCACTTTGGCGGCATCTGGACATAATTCATGATGGGGGTTTACCTTAAATCCCATCTGTTCCAGCATTGCCAGCGATTCTAAATGGCTGTGCAGTTCGGTTTGAGGGGTAGTAGTCGGAATTTGCAGCGTATAAGCAAAGAAATCTAGTTTCCGTTGAGCGACCATTTTGGGGTCTAATTGTCTCAATGCTCCGGCTGCGGCATTACGCGGATTTGCGAGGAGTTGTTCGCCTACTTTCTCGCGTTCCTGATTGAGTTGTTCAAATACAGCAATTGGTAAAAAAGCCTCACCCCGAACTTCTACTACTGGGGGTGGATTTTCGAGGTTTAATTTGAGTGGAATAGATCGAATTGTTTTGACATTTTGGGTAATATCTTCCCCAGTATCACCATCGCCACGCGTCGCACCTCGCACCAATAATCCATTCTCGTATGTGAGTGCGATCGCCGAACCATCGATTTTTAATTCGCAGATATATTCGGCACTATCCTTACTCCCCATATTCCGCTGCCAACCTGCTTCCCATTTGACAAATTCTGCCATGTCAAAAGCATTTTCAAGGCTATATAAAGAGATATTATGTTTGACTGAAACAAAGCCCGAAGCCGGACGTTCGCCCACTCGTTGAGTCGGACTATCAGGAGTCACTAATTCGGGATATTGGCTCTCCAAATCTTGCAGCTCTCGATACAACCTGTCATATACAGCATCCTCCATCACAGGATTGTCGAGAACGTAGTAAGCATAGCCAGCCGCCTGGAGTTTGACTCGAAGTTGTTCGGTGCGGGTAATGATTTCAGGTGTCACGATCGATCTCGCCTCAATGGTACTTTTATATTACAAGAATCCGATCGATTCGACAAGACTTGTTAGAGTATATCTACTCGATTGAGTTCGACAAAACCACCTTCAAATACCCTCTTAGAGGAATCAGCCGATCCTCATCAGAAAGCAAATTACCTTCAGCATCACAGTCACTATCGATCGTGCAGAACTTATAGACGGTAAATATTTAACTATTTTTGCCTGGGCGCGGCTGAGTAAATACAATTGGGATACCCATGCGGATGCGGAGGACGATTGCCACAACTATCAGTATCGGCGAGAATAGTAACAGCAACAATGCTGCCATTGCTCGATCGCTGACGACCTTAACACCTCGACTAAAATAGACACTATCTCCTGAGACAATACAAGTCCCTAAATAAGTCTATTTCGCCGATTATCAATCCAGATCCCATCGTGAACAAAATTATCTCCGTAGCCAGTCAACCGATTACTAACTTATTACCGACATCCGAGCGAAGTCAGATGGAAGCGGAGCGCGTCCAAGAGATATTAATTTTGCTAACGAGTTTAATGGCAAGAGAGGAAGCGACGATTAAATTAATTATCGATTGTTTGTACGATCTTGGCTATGCTAACTTAATCAATAAAAAAGTGCGATTTCGACCGTTAAATTCACTTGCAAAATTTATTGCCAAAAGATCGAAGCCAGTCGCCAAAATATTTGCTTGGCGATGGTTCATCAAAAACTGTCCGCAACTAATTGCTAAATGGTTGTATCGTAAAGTCCAGTTCTAATCGATCTCAAAAGCTAACTTGATACATTGTAAATAACTGTCCTGATTTAGTTGCTGTAACTTTACCACCAACTTCTTTGACTAGCTCCGTAAATTGAGCGAGTGGGGATAAAAATATTTCAGCACCCAGATACATTTCTAAAATTGCCCAGTTTTCGGCTAGTTCAGTGTCTGGATCGATCGCATCAAATATAAAGATTCCATCTGGTTTTAAAATACGTTTTACTTCCTGAAGAACTAGCTGCCAATATTCAGGTGGATAATAACAACTAAACCCAGTGGCAACTGCTCGATCGAATGTATCATTTTCATACTTTAATTGATGAGCAGCACCAGCCTGGACACCTTTAAATAATTTAGAATTTAGTTGAGAACCGCGCGAATTTAGTGCGCTCCGTGCCACATTACTGATTTCTTGCCCATAAAAGTATGTTTCCCACTTGAGCCAATCATAGATCAAAAAGCTGACTCCACAGCCAATATCCAAGCAGCGTTGATTCTTTTTAAATTCAGCCAACTCCCAAAACGGAGAAGTAATTTTTGCAGCCAGATTGTGACTAATCCACTCTCTAAAAATTGGCATTGCTTCTACTTCCGCCGGAAGATCGAAAGCTTCTTGCTTGAATTCTCGATCGCATCTCTGTCTGACTCGATCGATTTGACTCGTCCAATCTTGTTGCTGTTGCGGAATCGGGGTGTACATAAAGAAGGGAATAGATGATGTTAATGCCGCAAAAGTAAAGCCAATTCCCAAGCTTGTCAATGGCTGTCGATCGACGATCGAGCCGATACCCATATTAATCGGTAGGATCGTCTATCTTGCTCCAGCCACGATCGGTTGTTGCTAACTACTACAATCATTCAATCGAGCCAACTCGATCGATATTCAATCGTACTAATTATTTAAAGAATTGTTGAACGCCAGAAAGATTGGCAGTATCCCGAATTATCAAAAATACGCCTAATCCTAACAATAAAAATAAACCTGTTTGCATCACCGTATCTTGCAACTTGCTCGGTAAGGGTTTGCCGAGCAATCCTTCAATCAAGAGAAATGCCAATTGACCACCATCTAAAGCTGGTAATGGCAAAATGTTCATTACGGCTAAGTTGATGCTGATTAGTGCGCCAAATTGCAGCAGTCCAGTGATATTTGTCGAAGCAATATTCGAGCCAATTTCGACGATTTTGATCGGCCCAGCTACTTGAGTTGCAGTTTCACCAAAATTAGTGACTAATTGAGACAAACCTTGAATGGTAAGTACTACAACTCGCTCAAATTCTGTCGCTGCCAGAGTTAGAGCCTGAATTGGATTTTGCGCTCGATCGAGGGTAATATCGGCATTGGGAGCAAGTTTGACCCCGATTTGTCCTTTCCCTTCCGCATTCGCATCGGGAGTGACTTGGAGCTTGAGGGTTTCGGTACCGCGTTGCACCTCGAAGGAAATTGGTAACTGAGGATGATCTTGGATCTCTGCCATCAGTTTGACAATTGCAGGTTTGGCACTGCCCAATTTGTTGCCATCTACCGCCAAAATGATGTCATTGGCTTGAAGTCCAGCCTTCCCAGCAGCACTACTGAGATTTTCGGCAATCCCGGCAACTGTGACTCCAGGATGATAATCAATCTGTTGGAACCCAGCGACACTTACCTGGATCACAAATAATAAGTAAGCAAAAATGAGATTGGAAATTACTCCAGCACTGATGACGATCGCCCGATCGAGTATTGGCCGATTATGAAGTAAATTAGGATCGTTGGGCGGAATATCGCTGTCTGGATCGTCATCGGGAAAGCCAACAAAACCCCCCAGTGGTAGCGCACGGAGTGCATATTCAGTTTGTTTACCTTGATACTTCAATACTACTGGCCCAAAGCCTAGCGAAAATTTATTGGCATAAATTCCCTGCAATCTGGCTGCCAAAAAATGCCCCAGCTCATGGACGAAAATTAATACTGCTAAAACGCCGATCGCCGCCAATGTTGACATATATTCACTTAGTTTGACCTACTGTTCCCATTTTAATCGGGGATGAGGAGTGTGGGGTGGATAGGTATCCGAGTAACTAATAGTTGCTCAGAGCATAGTCAAATCCAACTATAAATGTTAATATAGTAAGTTGCAATTAATCGAAATTTTCAGTATTCATGACCCTAACTCAAGAACGCAAGCAAGAGATCGTGACAAAGTATCAGTTGCACGCAACCGATACGGGTTCTTCCGATCTCCAAGTAGCTATGTTGACAGAAAGAATCAATCGTCTCAGCGAGCACCTAAAAGCTAACAAAAGCGATCATGCTTCTCGTCGAGGCTTACTAAAAATGATCGGACAGCGCAAACGGTTGCTAGCATTTATCCAATCTGAAAGCGTCCAACGTTATCAAAATCTAGCCGATGGACTCGGTATCCGTCGCGTCAAAGACTAATCGATCGCAGGTACTAGTGGCTAGAAAGTAGTGTCAAGTGCCTATTATCAAAGCTTTTTCCTACTCTCTATCCCTATCCCTGGATCGCATCAAACCAGATCCCACTCACACCAGCAGATGAATATGCCTGACGACAAACCCCGTCAATCTGTCCCGTTTGAACCCCGCGCCAACAAAAAGCAGCGTAAACCCGCAGCTAAAAAAGGGACGCCAATTGTCAAACCAAAAACTACTCCACCAGTAATGGCACAGGATTCTGGTTACATTCCCGATGTTGTCAGCAAACGGATGATTCGGCGGGTGCTGGTATTTTGTGGTATCCCTGTCTTGATGGGGGTAGCCGTCTTCTTGGGCAGTTATTGGGTAATTGCCAATCACTTGTTCAAAGTTCAGAATACGCTAGTCTTACTGACGAGTATGGGATGTTTGGGATTGAGCGTCTTGGGACTCACCTATGGGATTCTCTCTGCTTGTTGGGAAGAAGATAGCACCGTCAAGGGCAGTTTATTGGGGTGGGCGGAATTTAAAATTAACTTTGGGAGAATGGCTGATGCCTATCGCGCCTCCAAACGGATGCAGGCAAGTATCGATCGCGATTAGGTAGTTGTGGGGGCGCACAGGTCGGCTATAATATGTGCTGAAATCCGATCTATTCCCTATCCATGCAGATCCATCCCTTATCAGCGATCGAACCTGGAGCCAAAATCGGTGCCAATGTCTCGATCGGCCCATTCTGCTACATTCGACATGATGTAGAAATTGGGGATAACTGTATTCTAGATGCTCACGTCACCCTGCTACCCTACACCTCGATCGGTCAAAATTGCCACCTCCATAGTAATGTTGTTCTCGGCGATTTGCCTCAAGATCTCGCCTTCAAAGACGAGCCGAGTTATGTCAAGATTGGCGACAATTGTACCTTGCGAGAAGGAGTAACAATTCATCGCGGCACCAAACCTGGAACTGTGACCACAGTAGGTAATAATTGTTTATTGATGGCATATAGCCATCTAGCTCATAACGTCCAAATTGGTGATGATGTTATCGTCGCCAATGGCGCACTTTTGGCGGGTTATGTCGAAGTTGGCGATCGTGCATTTATCAGTGGCAATTGCTTAGTGCATCAATTTGTCAGAGTTGGTAGATTGGTGATGATGGCTGGTGGTTCTGCCGCACAGAAAGATATTCCGCCATTTTGTATGACGCGCAGCACGACATTGAACAAAATTATGGGTTTAAATACCATTGGATTGCGTCGCGCTGGGTTCACATCCGAACAAAGATTAACACTCAAACGAGCTTTTAAAATACTTTATCAATCGAACTTACTAATTCCCGAAGCAGTAATAGAGCTAGAAGCCCAATTTGATTCAGACTTGATTCGAGAAATATGTGATTTTATCAAAGATTCTCAGCGGGGAATCGCTGGATACGTGCGTCAGCGTCAGCGGGAAGACTAAAATTCGAGCATAAAGTAGGGGCAATCGATCGATTGCCCCTACTTTGTCGTCCCAACCCCTCTTCCTATTGATAGAGATTTGATTTAGAACGGCGGAGCCAAGCTCTGTCTGTTGATTGATGTGTCGATCGGCTGTTTCCTCGTATAACTAGAAGGTGCAATCCTAGATAAATTCACCGACATGAGACTCAACATTCAGAACTTAGTTTCTACCTTGCAGCACCAGTTCACTAGGCTTATCGGTGGATTATTGATCCTGACATTGGTTTGGCAGTGTGCAATTCCTGGAGTAGATGCTGCGATTGCATCACCTCTATTGGCTACCAGTGCCGATAGTATGTCCAAGCAAGCAACTGGAAAAGCTGAAGAAGTCAAAGGTGCAGCCACCCGATCGATCGGTAATACCCAATCCGACATGGAAGACAAAGCTGGAGCTGCCAAGATGAAAGTCAAAGATAATGTCAATGACGCGAAACTTGCCGTTGACAAGGCTGCTGGTAGAGTTGAGAATGCTGCCGAGCAAGCGACTGAAAGGGTCAAAAACTTCTTTGGTAAGTAAGAACGCATCGCTACTATGTTTAGCTGTAGTAGCGAGTAATTTGGCTCGATCGATTAGTGTTCCTAGCTACCTATCAAAATACTCCTGGAGATAAAGAATATGCGTCCTATCAATATTGGCTTGACCGACGATCAACGCGAAGGTGTCATCGATTTACTCAACCACGACTTGGCAGATTCTTATCTGTTGGTAGTCAAAACTAAGAAATTTCATTGGGATGTAGTTGGCCCACAGTTTATCTCTCTTCACGAACTTTGGGATAAACAATATGAGATCCTTTCCACCAATATCGATGCGATAGCCGAACGGATTCGCGCACTAGGTGGTTATCCGATCGGTACGATGAAAGGGTTCCTAGACTTTACCTCTCTAGGCGAACATCCTGGAAATATCCCGATGGCGACAGGGATGGTTGCCGCTCTGGTAGAAGATCACGAGCACGTTGTTCGCAACTTACGCGAACACATTGATGCTTGTAGCGAAAATTTCCACGATCAAGGTACTGCCGACTTTTTGACTGGGTTGATGGAACAGCACGAAGAAATCGCTTGGATGCTGCGCTCCTTTATCGAAGGCGAGTCTCTATCTCCCAATGGTGCTCGTCCCGATCTTGAGAGCAAGACTCCAGTTGGTGTCTAGTTGATTCTAGGTGCTTGAGGACTGAAGCTCGATGTCCATAGTCTAGTCAGTTCTCGATCGCGAACCAGATCGGCTGTCAGGGTGATGAGGACAGATCCCCGACTTCTTTGAGAAGTCGGGGATCTGTTAGTTCTAAACGATGTAGCGGTTGCTGTAATAGAGTTGTGGCTGAGATTGCTCAATCGCTCGATTGAGTATACATCTGTAATTAGGTAGAGAGTTTGACAAGATATCGAGCGTATAGTATCGATCTGTTTAGTTGTGTGAATTGCACACCTGAAAATACAATGAATGATGCAAACTCTACTCCAGAAGATCTTCAAGCAGTTGCGGCGAATACCAAAAAATCTCAGACTTTCACAGCAGCTTTGTCAGCGATGAAAGTAGAAAATCAAAGTGAAGCTGAACGGATCGTGGCAACCACACAGACAAAGGGAAAACCTCAGAGTATTGCTGATGCTTGCGTAGTCATGAAAGAGCAAAATCTAGATGAAGCTCAACGGCTGGTGCCAGATCCCCGAAAGATCGATCGCCCAGTTGAAAATTCCTAGATAGCTGACGCTCGATCGCCCTTCACACGAGCATCGCCGCAACACTGCTCTATCTATTGGTAGGTACATTTAATAGCGTCGATCGACTGATTTATCGACTGGCTCGATCGAGCTATAACTATGGCTTTTAGGAGAGAGATTAAATCGAAAAATATCATATTGTGTGAATAGTTCAAATAAAAAATAAACACCCTGAGGGGAAAATATCATGAGTATCGAAGATCGTACCAAAGCAGCAGCACAAAACGTCGAAGGCAAAGGTCAAGAAGTCGTAGGTAAAGTTACTGGAAGCTCTCAAGATGAAGCCGCAGGCAAAGCAAAACAAGCTGGAGCAAAAGTAAGTGAAGGCGTTGAAGATGCTAAAGATAAAATTGCTGATGCAGCCAACAAAGTAGGCGATAAGATCCATGAAGGTATCGACAATGCTAAAAAAGAGTTAAACAAATAGGATAGTTATTTACCCTCGCTCGATTGTACTTGGTATACTTTGACCGATCGAACTTAGGCATTTAGTGCCTAAGTTTTTTATTGTATATGCCAATATCTTTAGAAATAGATAATTCTTATAAAAGATCGCTCTAATGAGGGGTGGAAAAAATTATTTTTAGACCGATAGACTGAGCATTAATAAGCGATCGAATTGATATGATAATTAAGAGTGATGATTAACTAACAAAGATTGTAAAAATTATGCCAAGACTAATCGGTAAACCATCAAAAGCTCCTGTGTATGTTGGGCTTGCCATTATAGCTGGAATTATTGGGGTAGGTACATTGGAATATCTCAGTGAGCTAGGTCTACTTCCAGAAGTTGGCTACGATCGTGGATCGATCGCACCTAGAAGATCGTCAGAACCTTTTGATTATCCACCGCAACGACGGTAGGTAATCCCGCCAAAAGTTTATCGTCTTAAAATTAAACTAACCTCTAAAATATCAGAAATATAACGATCGTGCGTAAGGGAAAAGACATTATTGGTAGAACTGTTGTTGCATACAACTCTGGAACAAAACTTCAAACTATCAAAGACCTAATTTTTGACCAAGATGAAAATCGATTATTAGGATTCTTGATTAAAGAAAGTGGCTGGTTTAGCAATGCTAAAGTTTTGCCACTGTCCTCAGTCAAAGCGATCGGCGTTGATGCGATCGTCGTGGCTTCAAAAGAGGCGATCGGCGATATCAGCCAATATCCGCATATTGAGGATATTATCAAAAATAATAATCTTCTCAACGGTACTCGGATCATGACAACTGATGGTCGCGATTTAGGTAAATTAATCGATTTATATTTTGATGAACAGACAGGCATAGTCGAGGGCTACGAAGTCTCTGGCGGCTTATTTGCCGATGCTTATTCGGGTCGAGCGTTCGTACCTGCTCTCCACACACTCAACATCGGTCGGGATGTAGCGTTTGTACCGACAGAGACAGTCGGCTTAATGGAAGAGCAAGTGGGCGGCATCAAAGCTGCCATGCAAAATGCCAATGAAAAGCTCCAAGCAACCGCCCAGAGCGCAAGTGAAAAGATCCAAGACACCGCTCAGAGCGCAGGTGCCAAGATCCAGGATACCGCTCAGATCGCAGGCGCCAAGATCCAAGACACCGCCCAGAGCGTAGGTGAGAATATGCAAACTGCTGGACGGGCTGCTACCACTAGATTGACCGATACAGTAGTCGATCGATCGGCTCAAAAAGCCTTTGTCTTAAATAAGGTCGCACAGCAAACAGTTTATCTCCCTAATGGCGATTGTCTAGTCTTAGCTGGTGAAGTAATTACGCTCACCGCCGCCAATACCGCCGAGCGGCTGGACATACTCGACGGACTATATAGATCTGCTGGTGGAAGTTTGACGATACCATTGAGAGCGCGGCTAGATCGTAGCGTTGCGGGACTGACACTCGACCAAGCTCAAGGGCGACGCGCACAGCGAGCGATTTATACCCCAGAAGGTTACATCATTGCCGCCCAAGGGCAAATCATCACCGAACGAACTATCGATCGTGCAAAAGCAGCTCACCAGGAATCAGCCCTATTAGATGCTGTTGGATTGTCTGCTTCAGATGCAGCACAGTCTCAAGCAGGCAACTTCGCTATTGCAGCACAGTCTCAAGCAAACAACTTCGCCCTAGTAACTGGTTCTCAGCTCAAAGCCACAACAGCGAACGCCAGCGAACGGCTCCAATCAGATGCTACCAATCTGTGGGAAAAAGTTAAAGAAACCGCCCAAGAGGTACAAGGACGCAGCACACAAGCACTAGAGGAAAAGCGAATTAAGGGAGCTTTGGGTCGTCCCACTACTAGAGTTATCCTCGATCGTCAGGATGAGGTAATTTTAAATGTGGGTGAGCTAATCAGCCACAAAGCGATCGCTAGTGCTCGATCGGCAGGTATTCTGGATGTGTTGTTAGACTCGGTATATACTGAAAAGCCACAACTATCGTTAGAGCAGCTACGGGCACCAGGAGTAGGTAACTCTGCGCTCCAATAATCCGATTTAATCACAAGCACAATTGAGGGTAAGAGAAATCGATCTATTTTTCCTACCCTCAATTTTTCGGCAACGTCTTCGATACCATCTGCTCTAAGTAATTAACGTTAATTCGATCGCTCAGACAACACTCGATCCCCCTGAAGATCCGCCCTCACCCGCATCAAAATGCGACCGAGATGATTTGCGCCAGTTCGATCGATTCCACAGCCCCAGAAGTGGTCTACAGGTGAATCTTCAACGATCTCTGCATCCAGTGTATCGAGCAATATTTGCTGAATATCCAAGTGGTGACGAAATTTTTGCCAGACAGCACGATACATCAGATCGCATTTACATTCATCCCAATTGGGGTGGGGTTGATATTCACAGTCACGGCCAATTTTTGCCGCAAGTACCGGAGTTGCGGCGGTTTGAATTTGCACCATCAAATATTCAAACTTTGTATCCTGAAACTTGTGTGCTTGATAATAGTGTTCGACAGTTGCCCACTGTTTGCCAGCCAACTCGATCGGGTGTGGCGAAAAGTTAGAAAAGCAACCATAAGGCGCATCAACTTTGTAGAAATAAATTCTCAATGGATCCAAAGCTCACTCACTGCTGGTAGTTTACGCTAATTTTTGGCTAATTAGTCTCGACCATTCGATATACTCAGCGTCTCACCATACATCAGATATCACAAAACCCCTAGTCGAAACTAGAGGTTTTTTTACTCAAGGCGGCACCCAGATTCGAACTGGGGATGGAGGTTTTGCAGACCTCTGCCTTACCACTTGGCTATGCTGCCATACAGTCTATAACCATACCAAATATTTGGTCACAATACAAGTAGCTAGCTTGCGAATGTGGGACAACCCCTAGAGGTTGTCCCTACCGATTACCGATCTCTACATTTCTGCTGCTGCACGTTCGATTAAGCGTCTGGCAAGTGTTTGAGTACCAGTATGACTATAATAGTTGGTGCTCACATCGAGAAATGCCCCCAAATAATCGAGCTTATCATCAGTTATCTCGACAAAGTTGCGAAGATTGCCAACAACTGTCTCTGGTGTTAATCCCCGCGAACTCACGAAATCACTCATCCACCCGCTGACAGAGCCAAAACTCTGGGTAATAAAACCTAATTGTCCGCCTGTATCACCACCAGGAATTTGGTCTTTGATTCCTTTGAAGGTTTGGTTCCCTTCTAATTCCTTCGGCGACATTCCGCCCATTTTATCCATTACCATGCCGATAAAATCTGGGCCTAAGGGAATCAACCCGTCGAAACAGACTAAAGCTGCCATCCGCATCAGAGACTCACCACCATAATCGCCCAATGCAGCGAGGAAGTCACCGACACTATCACCAGGAATACCATTAATCTGACAGAAGGCAACAATTTCGGCTACCAATTTGACGCTCAAGTCAATAGTTTGCGCGGTTTCTGCTTTTGGAGTGATATTACCCAAAAAGCCCAGCATTGAGAATTTCTGACCGACTTTATTGGCTATTGCTGCTGCACCGAGTAGACGGGAACCTGAGTCTACAGTATTGTAGAGCCACATGGCTGTCTGATAGCCTTCACCTTTATCATTATATAAAGCAACTGCGCGTTCGCCGATCGCTTGGATATATTCGGGATCGTCGGTACCAGTAACTAGCTTGATAGTATTGTCAAATCCGACGGTATTCTGCCATTGTCCAGGGATGACAAAATCCAAGGCGTTCAATGACATGACGGTTAAGCCCCCAGTGGGCAACTCGTCTACTAGTTCAAAAATTGATTTGCTCATACAGGACTCCTGAAGATTATTACAATTATTAGTTGACTACTTGAGTGTGGATAATCCGCCTAAGTTAAACTTTTGAAGCCAGAGTTGACGATCTTCAGCCGTAAATGAAGGATCGCGAGAGGCTACTTTAACTTGGAAACGGTTATTGACTAATACGCCAGTGCTTTTGACGGCTGGTTCATCTAGCAATGGATAATTATTGAGTTTGCTGATACTCTTTTCATATTTTTTCGCGGTACCAGGTACACTACTGGTATCGCTGATGGACAATACTGCAACATTCTTACCACCTTTGTTCAGTTTTGCTTCAGCAAAGCCTTTCTTCTCTTGGGAGAATACTCGTGCATAGCCAGCACTACCTTCAGGGAAAAATTTGTTAAAATCACCACCAGCTTCGGCATTTTTAGCGACGGCGACGGGCGCGCCTCTGCCTGTGGTGTCTTTTTGGACTTGGGCGTACTTGGATGGTTCTTTACTCGAACAAGCTGAAAATAGTAGGACTACCGATAATAAAATCGGTAATAATGCTTTGCGCCAATTAGAAACAATCATGGTTCAATTTATCGATCTGAACACTTCCATTGTCTCCTATGGCTGTCGTGACTGTGGTGGGAAAACCGAATCTAAATCAGTTGAAAACTCTAGCTCCGCTCATATTCAACCAGAACGCTCGAATAGCGATCGTGCTTTATTTGTATAATTCGATCGAGCTGTTTTCGATACTATGCTTAAAATTATGGATATTTTTCCGGCGATCGATCTATTAGATGGTAAATGCGTGCGATTGTATCAGGGGGACTATGACAAGTCAGAGGTATTTAATGACAATCCCGCAGCGATGGCTAAATCTTGGCTCGAACAGGGTGCCAATAAGTTACATTTGGTAGACTTAGATGGTGCTAAAGCTGGTCATCCGGTCAATCTAGACGCGATCGCGAGTATTGTAGAGATGGTAAAGTTAACTGCTAAACCAGTTCAAATCCAAGTTGGCGGCGGACTGAGGACTGAAGCGAGCGTTGTCCAGTTGTTGAATTTGGGGATCGATCGAGTTATCTTGGGCACGGTAGCTGTCGAACAACCCGAATTAGTCCGAGCATTGTGCCAAAAATATCCTCAAAAAATTGTTGTCGGCATCGATGCCCGATCTGGTAAGGTTGCAACTAAAGGTTGGCTGGAAACTTCAGAAGTATTAGCGACAGATTTGGCCAAACAGATGGCAAGCATGGGCGTAGCCGCAATTATCTACACGGATATTCACCGCGATGGCACCATGACAGGGCCAAATCTAGAGGCACTGCGAGAACTAGCTAGTGGTGTCGAGATTCCGATAATTGCCTCTGGTGGCGTTAGTTCTCTCGGTGATTTACTTAGTCTGCTATCGCTCTCGACTATTGGTGTCACTGGCACGATTGTCGGTCGGGCACTCTACACTGGAGAGGTTAACCTCACGGAAGCAATTCGGGCGGTAGGCGAGGGAAGATGGCAAGACATCCCCCCAGATTTAGGTGCAACTAGTTTTGCTTAGAAGAGATTACTCGATGGAGTAAGACTACCAACTCAGTCACTTGCTGGCGGCTGAAGTTTTGCAAGATGGCTTGCGCTGCAACACGCACATCGACCGGAATGGTAATTTGGGTCATCTGTACCGTTGCAGTTATAGGAGCTACTGGAGCCACTGGAGCCGCCGCTTGTTGGAGATTAGCCGAAATAGTAATATCTCGATCGCGATTTGCTGCTAATAGATCTCCAGCAAGCTTCAATTCGCGGATTACCAGTGGAGCTACAGCATTATAAGTGTTATGCTCGTTGGCGATCGCCTGAGTCGTTGCTGTGACTAAAGTTTGCCAGTTATTTGCATCTACTGCTAATGTCGATAGAGATTGGGCAATACCGATCAACTGCTGGCGGTTAGCGAGACTCTCACCTTGCTTAAATAATACCAACATCTGTTGAAGTGTCGTCATGACTGTGGCTACGATGTTAATCGGTGGAGCCATCACAGCAGTAGCACCAATCGCAACATCTCTAGTCGCAGCAACCACTGGTGCTTCCTTGGTAGTGTCGTGAGTATGAGTATTGAGCATCTCTTCGAGATATTCTTGTAAAGCGACAAAATTTGCGGCGGAGCCTGAAAGTACCTCATCAACTACTTCTGGACGTAAATTCGTAGTTGGAGAACTTGCCAATTCATCAACCAATGCCTTGAGTGCATCGTAGCCTTTGAGAAAGAGTGTTTCCAATCTGCGATCGATCGGCACGGGATGATCGCGTAAAATTTTGAAGCAATCTTCTAATTTGTGAGCGGTTGCTTGGATACCTTCAAACCCCAGCATGGCTGCACCACCTTTGATGGAGTGTGCCGCGCGAAACATTTCATTGACACGTTCTGCGTCGGAGATAACTTCCGCTAGATCCAATAATCCTTGTTCTACTGTCTCTAAATGTTCCTGTGCTTCTTCAATGAAGTAGTGAATAATCTGCTGCTTGTTATCGTCCATTTTCCTGTTCCTAAACAGATATTTGTTATATCTCAATTCGAGCAAAAGTTGATGTCAACTTTTCGATCGTTAACCAAATAATCATCTGGCTTGAGTTGGATTTTGTTGACTTTGGCGTTGGTGACAACCTACCATCAGGCAATATGCCACTCGATCGCAGCCTCTAGAGAGAGTCGCTACCTTTGGATGGCAAGCCACATTAGCGGTTCTAAATATATATCGCGATCTTATTAGATATATTATGCAGACAAATGAGCGATAATTTACTACATATGTGGTAAATCAGATCTACTCAGTTTTATATTACCCACATCACTCGATCGAGATATCAACTTGTGAATTTACTATTTTCAGTAGCGTCTGATTAGATCTTGCTGAAATTAGACCGTTTTGTGCATAGTTTAGCTCCGGCGATCGGATCGAAAATGCCTCTAGCTCGATCGGTCGATCGGCTTGAGTCTAGAATTATCATTCCCACAAAAACTCGAAAACGATCGGATCTCTCTATTAAAGCCGCTCGATACCAAAAATCGTGACTAAATTCCGAGCACTTATTGACACTGCTCGTTGGTATGGGTGGATATCTGTTATCTACATAGTGTGGGCTTCGATCTTCTACCCACTCCCTTCCCACCCAAGAAATAGGCATCCACCATTCACCATCCACCATCCACACTATGCCTACGGCAGGCTAACGCCAACGGCTACGCATTGCCTACGGCAGGCTAACGCCAACAGTGCAAGCTATTCACCGCCTATACTAAATATCTAATTTCTCACCGATCGGGAAGTAGCTGCTTCTGCGGAGAATCCAGCGTAAAGTTATAATTAAGATAACTAATCGCAAAGCCAAGCCCGTCAATCCTTCTTTACTGATTCCGTACAGGCATCTCACCTGCTGCGCTTTTGACATGAATTTTGTTCTTCAATACCCTATTTTCGGTTCAGAGATTCAGTGTCCCCATTGTCGGCAAACTATTCCCGCACTGACACTGACAGATACTTACTTATGCTCTCGACATGGGGCTTTTGAAGCCGATCCACAGACAGGCGAACTGGTACATCTTCAATCCAGCCGACATTGGTGCCTGTGGGAAGATGAGTGGTACCGTCAACATAATCATCCCGATGGCATTCGGTTTGAGATCCATGATGCCTTGGACAAGCTGTATACGCAAGGCTACCGCGCTACCAAGGTAATCATTGCCGAACGCTATCGGGAGCTGATTGGGAGCTATCTCGTCGGTACAGAATCTGGCAAAGATCGTCGTTATCATTCCTGGGTGGGCGACGCAGAGCAGCCAATTGTACCGCGATTGTTTGGCTTACCTGTTGAATTTAGTCCTGAAGCTACTGCCGAACCCTGTTGGAAAGTGATTAATTTCGCGCTCGAAAAAGAACCTGGGATTCCAATTCAGTACCCGTATTTTCGGATGTCTCCTTAGTTAGGGGTAGAGAGTAGAGGGTAGAGGCTTTGGGAAAAGAAAAGCATTTCGAGCTGAGTAGCAATGTTAAGCGAAGTTGTAGTCGAAGGGTAGGCAGTGCCTACCCTTCAAGTTTCAGGAATTTTTAGTCTCCCTAAACCCTAAACCCTAAACCCTAAACCTTCACTCTCTACCCTCTACCCTCTACCTATGTTGCACCACATTTCCATTCGCACAGCCGATATCCATCGATCGATCGCCTTTTATGAGTGTCTGGGATTTACAGTGAGCGAAAGGTTTACCACTGGCTATACCCTCGCTTGTTGGCTCGAAGGCTTGAGTGGACGGCTGGAACTGATCCAAATTCCCGAACCTAAACAAGCTCCAGATGCTTTTGGCGACGAGCACTATGTCGGTTATTATCATCTTTCCTTCGATCTCACCGAGCTTGCGCCAGATTTGACTACCTGGATTGACAATCTGGCGACGATCCTCGCCGCAGCGGCTCAACCAGCACCGACGGTATTACTCGCCCCTGCCCAGCAAATTATCGGGGAAAATGTCTATGAAGTGGCTTTCCTCGCCGATCCAGATCGCCTACCACTAGAATTTATTCACCGCAGTCGATCCGGTTTACCTACGAGTTTGTAAACTAATGTAACGATATGACGTTATAACGTTTTGACAGCTTGACAGTTTAAAAGCAGCAAGTTAGAGTAGTTACATACCCGGGTAAAGCAGTTGAAAATCGTATGGAAGACAAGCAAAAGGTCACTTTGTACCTGACGCCACAACTACATCGTCAGTTGAAAATTCGATCGGCAGTAGATGCTGATTCGATGTCTAACATCGTAGAAAAAGCTGTGGAATTCTATCTCAACCACTCCGATGTGGTAGATGGGGTCAAAATAAATGGTTCGACGCACCAAGTCTATAGCTGTCCTGAATGCGAACATCCGGTCGTAATTAGAGATGGGGAAATGGTGGCTCTGGGGCAACAACCAGGGATACTGACAGAACGCTCGAATTCACGTACAGACAAAGTAGGAGTTTCTCCTCACTCTCAAACGCAGCAAGACCTAGCGATCGCTGCTGGGTAAGTTCTGAAAACTACTGTCAGGGTAGTCGATTCTCCAGGGGAGAGGTTACACCAACGAGGCTAGCGTAGTCACCATCTTTAGAGGATAGAAACTCATGCAAGAAGAGCTAAATATTCTAATTCAAGCTCAATATCCCCTCATCTACCTTGTCACCGCAGAGGAAGATCGCGCCGAAAAGGAAATCGCCGCAATCTCACAGATGAAGCAGCAACCTCGGAAGTTGTATGTGTGGACATTGACTCATGGGATGGTGGAGCACGGACAAGCCCGTACGACCCAGCACAACACGATCTCCCCCGAAGCGGCGATCGAATGGACGACCAGACACAAGGAGCCAGCTATATTTGTCTTCAAGGATTTACACCCTTTCAAAGATTCAGCGGCGGTGACTCGCTGGTTGCGGGATGCTATAGCTAGCTTCCAAGGTACTCAGAAAGTAATTATTCTGATGTCGCCAATCCAACAAATACCGATCGAGTTAGAAAAAGAAGTAGTAGTTCTCGATTTCGCACTGCCTAGTTTGGGCGAACTCGATCGAGTTCTCTCTCACCAATTAGACAAAACTCGCCAAAATCGCCTCTCAAATGAAGGGCGAGAAAAACTCCTCAAAGCATCGCTTGGATTAACCCAAGATGAAGCCGAGAAAGTTTACCGCAAAGCCCAAGTCAAGCGCGGCAAAATTACCGAAGCCGAAGTTGATATAGTTCTGTCTGAGAAAAAGCAACTGATTCGTCGGAATGGGATTCTCGAATTTATTGAAGAGGATGAAACCATCGACGCAGTTGGCGGATTGGAAGAACTCAAAGGCTGGCTAGTGCAACGCTCTGGTGCTTTTAGCGAACGAGCGCGCACATATGGATTGCCTCAACCCAAAGGGATGCTCATCCTGGGCGTACCAGGTTGTGGGAAATCGCTGATTGCCAAAACCACCTCTAGACTGTGGGGTTTACCTCTACTCAGACT
This sequence comes from Chamaesiphon sp., assembly GCF_041737865.1. Taxonomy (NCBI): domain Bacteria; kingdom Bacillati; phylum Cyanobacteriota; class Cyanophyceae; order Gomontiellales; family Chamaesiphonaceae; genus Chamaesiphon; species Chamaesiphon sp. The sequence goes on along the minus strand of NZ_JBGSQZ010000194.1, from coordinate 10,069 downwards.
AGATATGGGTCGAGTCTATGATGGCTCAATGGTAGGACGCTCTGAAGCCAACTTGCGCGGTGCCCTCAAAACAGCCGAATCGATCTCTCCAGCGATTCTATTTATCGACGAACTAGACAAAGCCTTTTCTGGGTCAGGTTCGGGAGACTCCGATGGCGGTACATCCAGCCGTATCTTTGGTTCATTTCTGACTTGGATGCAGGAAAAAACCTCACCCATCTTCGTGATGGCAACAGCCAACCGGATCGAAAAACTGCCTGGTGAGTTCCTCCGCAAAGGACGATTTGATGAAATCTTCTTTGTAGACTTACCCACTCAGTCCGAACGGGAAGCCGTATTCAGAATTCACTTGAGTAAGCGTAACCGAGATTTAGAACGCTTCGACCTAGAGCAACTATCTAAAGTTGCCGATGGCTTCTCGGGAGCTGAAATAGAACAAGCTTTGATCGCCGCTATGTATGATGCCTTTGCTCAGAACCGCGAGTTCACGCAACTAGACATCATCGCCGCCATCAAGGCTACTCTGCCCCTCTCGCGGACAATGACAGAGCAGGTAACTGCTTTGCGAGATTGGGCAAGACAGCGAGCACGTCCCGCCGCTGCCTCAGTCGCTGAATATCACCGACTGGAGTTTTAACAAGCTTGCTCCGATTATCGGAGTCAAGGTGCTAGTAAATTCGATCGGGGGGCACAACAACCCGATCGACACTAGCGAGGAGACCAACCTCGATCGAATGACAAAATCGATCGATTGCCGTAACAGTTCAAGTTGTCGTTTCGCCCAACTCAATTATTAGAGGAAACCGATATGTCTCACTTTAGCACTCTCCGTACCAAAATCACTGACGCTGAAATTCTCAAAACCTCCCTGCGCGACCTTGGCATCAACGTCAAGACCGAAACAGACCTACGCGGCTACCAAGGTCAGCGCGTCCGTGCTGATATCGTCGCCATCTTGGAAGGTGAGTACGATTTAGGTTGGTCCCGCAACAGCGATGGTTCTTTCGACCTTATCGCAGACCTCTGGGGCGTCGCCAAAAAGCACAACCAAACTGAGTTAATCAACTCAATCAACCAAAAGTATGCAGTAAACAAAACCCTCTCTGAAGTTCAACAACGTGGTGGTTTACAAAACGCCAATGTTACCTTGGTTCTTCAGTAGAAACTGTCCTACTCATTCCCAAACTAAAGGGGTCGATCTGATTAAAGATCGACCCCTTTTTATCATTGTGTGTGGAGGGCGGGTTCGTTCGTAGTTGATTTGTTTCGTCCATAGCTAATTACATAGACCCGCCCCTACAGATCTATATCAATGTCATTTTTTACCTTTATTTATATTTACACCAACTCGTAGGGGCGAGTTTATGCTAAAAGTTTCGATCGAGCAACATTATTCTTAAATCGAACCCGCCCATCCCCACCAATATCTGTCAGATCGTTTTTATCGATGGAGATCGTGGCTATTCTTAGTTTATAGATGTATTGGGATCGATAAAATCTAGAACCACAACTACTTGCTATAACAGCAAACGAGAAAACACAAGTGATGCAAATATTAGCTCAAAGCTTGGACAATTCTTGGCGGGGAATTAAAAAAACTCCAGGGGTTTAGTTGACAACTAAAGCATCCACAACTGCACCCTTACAAACAATTTGTAGGGGTGCCCTTTGTGAATACTCTTCACCGATGTGGATGCGGACTATTATTTATTCGATAACGATTGGTGGTTCTGCTATTACTACTCCATTCGGAAAAGTTCTGTGAAACTCCATCATCAAGTCATCCATTTCAATCAAAGCTTGATCTACATCTAAGGATAAAGTGCCAAGAGTAGGATCGGTTTTGAACTTTAAGAGTAATGCTCGCTTGCTTTCAACTTGGGCGATCCGTTCTTGTAGAGTCTGTGCATTCATAAGTTACCGACTGGTTGTTTATTGAGTGGTTGTTAAGTTTAATTATGAATTATTCCCTAATTCTTTGACGGCTGCTAAATACTGAGTATCCTCGGCTGTAGCTGCGGACTCTAAGGTAATCTCTGAATTGGGAACGACTCGATCGGGTGTGATGCCCAATTTGTGAATATCATGATGATTGGGGGTTTCATACTTAGCAACGGTGACAGCCAAACCACTCCCGTTGGGTAAGTCGAATAGAGATTGAATCAAACCTTTACCAAAAGTCTTTGTCCCGATCAGTGTCGCTCGTCCGTTATCTTGCAATGCTCCCGCGAGGATTTCACTCGCACTAGCAGTACCTTCATTTACTAACACAGCCAGGGGCGCATCAGTTAGAGCAGTACCTGTAGCATCGATCTCATCGATCGCTCCGCGTCGATCGACAGTATAGACGATCGTCCCCTCATTGAGCCATTGACGAGCAATTTCAACTCCAGCTTGCACCAATCCGCCAGGATTATTTCGTAAGTCTAAAATGTAACCTGTCGCACCTTGTTGTTTGAGTTTAGTAATATTTTCACCGAGTTCTTGGGCGGCTTTGGCACTAAATTGAGCTAATCTCAAGTAGCCGATTTTACGACCATTTTCGGTATGGAGTTTGGCGGTGACAGGGTTAAGTTCGATTTTTTGACGAATTAAAATCACCTCGCGCGGCGATTGGTCAGATGTTTGGACGATCAGGCTAACATTAGTGCCAGTAGCACCCCGCATTTTCGCCGCAGCGGTGTCGAGCGTCAATTCTGATGTGGGTGTAGCGTCAATCTCGACGATGATGTCACGGGGCAAAATCCCCGCCATGGCAGCCGGAGAACCTGCGATCGGAGCAATCACCTCGATCGATTTACTCCCCGCCTTCACGCCGATTTGTAAGCCCACTCCTGACAATTCCCCAGCTGTATTCACCTGAAGAGAGCGATATTGTTCGGGGCGCAGCAGCCGCGTAAAGGGTTCATCTAAACTAGCAATCATCTTGGTAATCGCCTGATAAGCCGCTTCCTCAGTGGGAATTTGCTGCTTGAGCGTGCGATCTCTAGTCAGCCACCAATTCTGATGATTGAAGCTGTCATCATAATAAGCCTGATTTATCGTCCGCCATGCTTGTAATACTAATTGCTGCTCCGGCGTAAAAGCAGCCGCTGGAGGTGTCCCCCAGCACCAAAATAGAGCCACTTGCAGACTCAAGATCCAACCAAACCAAGAACTAGCTCTCACGATCGATACCACTCTCCTTTCGAGGTGTGTTAAATTTTGTAGAGGTAATATGAGCGATCTGCACCCAAATATTACTAAATTAAACAATTTTGGGCATGTTTGGTACAAGCAGTTATGTTTAGTACATTACTGTTTGGCAACATAACACATCTTAGCCAGTCATTATTTCGAGCCACAGGATCTAGATCCTACTGGCGTTATAATATACAACACGACATTAGAGAGAAGCACGGAACCCGTCAATGTTTACCAAGCAAGTCACAAATAGTAAAACCTACCAATGGTTTGATGAACGTCTTGAAATCCAAGCACTATCCGACGATATTGCTAGTAAGTACGTTCCTCCCCATGTTAATATCTTCTACTGTCTTGGTGGAATCACATTAGTATGCTTCGTAATTCAGTTCGCCACTGGATTTGCGATGACTTTCTACTATTCGCCCACTGTAGCTGATGCTTTCACATCCGTTCAGAAGATCATGACCGAAGTCAACTTCGGTTGGTTGATTCGTTCCATCCACCGCTGGAGTGCCAGCATGATGGTATTGATGATGATCCTCCACACCTTCCGCGTCTATCTCACTGGTGGATTCAAAAAACCTCGCGAACTTACCTGGATTACTGGAGTTATCCTAGCAGTACTCACTGTCAGTTTCGGTGTAACTGGTTATTCCCTACCTTGGGATCAAATCGGCTACTGGGCAGTTAAAATCGTATCTGGAGTACCAGAAGCGATTCCAGTTGTTGGCGTAGCGATGGCTGACCTCCTCCGTGGTGGTTCCAGCGTCGGTCAAGCAACTTTGACCCGTTACTACAGCTTGCACACCTTCGTGCTGCCTTGGTTGATTGCTGTCTTCATGTTGTTGCACTTCATCATGATTCGTAAGCAAGGGATCTCTGGTCCTTTGTAAATTGATAGATTTGATGGCATGGTTTGGTAGTGCTACACAGTTGGTTTACCACCCATCCATCGATCGAGACATCACCCAATAACAAAAACTTACGCCATTATTTACTATGTCAACTCTCAAAAAACCGGATCTATCCGATCCTTCTTTAAGAGCCAAATTAGCTCAAGGCATGGGTCATAACTATTATGGCGAACCTGCTTGGCCTAACGACCTGCTCTACATTTTCCCAGTCGTCATCTTTGGGACGATCGGTTGTTGTACTGCTCTAGCTATCCTCGACCCAGCTCTCGTCGGCGAACCTGCAAACCCCTTTGCAACTCCCCTCGAAATCCTACCTGAGTGGTACTTGTGGCCCGTATTCCAACTCTTGCGGGTGTTACCTAACAAACTGTTGGGAATCGCTTGCATGGCTGGCGTACCATTAGGTCTGTTGGTAGTTCCTTTCTTAGAAAACGTCAACAAATTCCAAAATCCTTTCCGTCGTCCAGTTGCAATGGCAGTATTCCTCTTCGGTACTGTCTTCACAGTCTACTTAGGTATCGCAGCAACCTTACCGATCGACAAATCTTTAACGTTAGGTTTATTCTAAACTGAATTTAATTATTTGCTTCAAGCCTATCTAGCTTTTGCTAGGTGGGCTTTTTCATTAATTTTAACTGCAATCGGCAGAAATTTTAGATTTAGGTCGTTTTATAAGAGAGATCGAACTTCCATCAAGGCAAAACCGAGTAGATTATTGCCCTGCCAAAGATGGGGGTTTTTAATGTTGGGATTGTCAGCAGCTAATCCGATGCCCCAAATTCGATCGTCTGGACTAGCTTCAACTAAAATACGATCTTGGGTATTTAGGATAAATTCTGTGAGGAGGGGGTTTTGTTGGAACTTCGCAACATTACCATCAACAACGATTTGAAAGCGATGTTCGTTCCAGATTGTTTCCTGGAAGCCTTGGATTTTTCTGCCTAATATTTGGGTCTGACGTGGATGATTTGCTGCTAGGATTTCAGGGAGGATAATTCGATCGTCAAATAAGCGTGCTTTGGCTGCCATCATGTAATGTTCGGCAGTTTTGTAGCTAATGCCATCTATTTCAAAGCTAGCCTCAAACCATTGACTGAAACAAGTTTTACCTACCGCTCCATCGGGATTCGGTCGATGACTCCAAAAAAATAAGTAGTCTAGTGACTCGCCGCGATCGAATCTATCTTTAATCTTATTAATATTCATGAGTAAACCAATATCACAATTAATCTGTTGGCAATGGGATTTCTCGCTCTAATTCATATACTGTTTGTAGCCATAGTTCTCGTGCTTCATTGATATTTTGGATCGTTTCTTCGATGTTTTCCCCTTGAGTCAAACATCCAGGTAGATCTTTTATTTCAGCTACATAACCACCCTCTGGATCTGGGTAAATAGTGATTGGATAGTTTAATGTCAAGTAGTAGTTTAAAGTTTTAGCCTCAACCGCATTAATCATATTATTCCTCAACCTCTTCTGATAGCATAACAGCAAGATCGCGATTTCATGCCAGATTGAGAGGATGTTTGGAAAGTCCAATTGCTACGTTTCAGGTGGGTAAATCCCCCTAAATCCCCCTTAAAAAGGGGGACTTCTATCCGGTTCCCCCCTTTTTAAGGGGGGTAAGGGGGGATTTTCTCGGGTTTACGAGTGCCATCTTATACTTTCCAAACATCCTCTGAGTAATAGTCTCGAAAATAGTTTAGGATTGCTATATAAAGATGGTGCAATATGAGCTTAGACTGGCAACTCCCACCTCAATTAGAAATTCCCGCTGAATTTGTCGCGGCGGTGCGATCGTGTAAACCGACTGTCAATGGTAAATATGCCGCTCAATTATTATGGCAGCGGGGGATCCGTGAGATCGATCGCATCCCTGGATATTTAGATTGTGACAAATATCAGCCCATTAGTCCCTTTGCTTTTGGGATCGAAATGACTGCGGCGGTGGAGAGATTAAAAAAAGCCTATATCTATGCCGAAAAGGTGGCTATTTGGGGTGATTTTGATGCGGATGGGGTAACGGCGACGAGCGTACTTTGGGACGGCTTGGGGCAGTTTTTCGGGCGAGGACAGCTCAGTTATTATATTCCCGATCGGATGAAGGAATCGCATGGGTTGAATATGGCTGGGGTGAAGCGATTGGCGGCACAAGGGGTGAATTTAATTATTACTTGCGATACGGGTAGTACGAATATTAAAGAAGTTGAATATGCAGCTAATTTGGGTGTGGATGTGATTATCACCGATCATCATACTTTACCAGCCCAACGTCCACCTGTGGCGGCAATTATTAACCCGCGCTATTTTGAAGAAAGTCATCCGTTATTTAACCTCGCTGGTGTTGCAGTCGCTTACAAATTAATGGAGGCTTTTTATCTAACTTTACCAAATGTTCCGCAGCAGCCTGTAGAGTATTTGTTAGATTTAGTTGCGATTGGGTTAATTGCCGATTTGGTCAAGCTTAATGGTGATTGTCGCTATCTCGCCCAGATGGGTATTAAGCGATTGACATTGCAAAATCAAACCGATATCGATGGCTTTCGTCCAGGGGTCAATAAGTTATTACAATTGTGTAAGCGGAATGGCGATCGACCGACGGATATTTCGTTTGGAATTGCACCGCGAATAAATGCCATTAGTCGGATTCATGGCGATGCGAGTTTTGGGGTGGAGCTATTAACTAGCAAGGACATTGAGCGGTGTCATGAGTTGGCAGCCGAGACTGAATTAGCGAATACGCGGCGAAAGGAATTACAAAAGAATATGACGCTGAAAGTTCAGGCGAAATTAGCCGAACTGGATCTGTCTACTACTTCAGTCATTGTGTTAGTAGATAATAATTGGTCGCCTGGAGTATTGGGTTTGATCGCCGGACAAATTGCTCAAGAACACGGTAAACCGACAATTCTATTAAGTACCAATAGTGAGGATGATACAGGTAAAGACAAAGCTAAAATTGCTAGAGGTTCCGCTCGATCGACTCAAAATGTCGATCTCTATCAATTAGTCAATTCTCAAGCTCATTTACTCAATAGTTTCGGTGGACATCCCTTCGCAGCGGGGATAAGTATTAATGTCGAAAATATTCCCATATTTACTGAAGCGATCGATCGTCAGCTACACGCCCAAATTGAAAAACTACCACCAATAGCGATTCAGACGGACTTAATTATTACAGTTGCCGATCTCAGCAAATCTGGCGGACGGGAATTATTTGAAGATCTGCTATTGCTGGAACCTTATGGAATGGGCAATCCTGCACCTAAGATCTTAATTAAAAACTGTCAATTCAAGGAGATAAGAAACAAAAACATCCAAGACTTTAAAGGTAAGACCGTTCAGTATATTCGGACAAAGTTTGAGATAATTGATGCGACTAGCCCGAAAGGTTTTCCAGGAATTTGGTGGGGACATTACGACCATGAGATTCCGCGCGTAACTTGCGATGCGATCGTCGAGCTAGACTTTAATTCATATGAAAAGAAATTTGAAGTTCGGCTAGTTGAAGTGCGTCCAGCCGCGATCGTTAGTACGATTTCACAACTCAAGCAAGTTCCACCCAATTTCAGCAATCGTAATCGATTAGAAGTACTCGATTTTCGTCAAGATTCAGTCCAGCACGACGCAGATTTGGGCGCAGTTACTTGGGTGAAAAAATGTCCGAGTAATTGGAGTGAGTTGCAAGGCTATCGTCAAAGAGCAATTCAGACAAATAGTAAATTAGCTCTTGATTATCAGTCTACTAATCTATCGACTAGTCGTGAAATATTCGAGCAGCTAGTTGGTATTGCTAAATATCTAGTCAATACTAATGAACAGATCGAGCTAGCTCGACTAGGAACACACCTAAATATCAGCGATCGATTGGTAAGATTGGGATTAGATGCTTTAGTAGACATTGATTTTGAGGTATCCTTACAGCCACAGACTAATCTAGTGACGATCGGATTATCGCAGCCCCAAAACGTCTGTACAGCGTTGCCCATGACAAATAAAGATGTAGACTTATACTCACTAGTTACAGTACTGAGATTCTTTACCGCGATCGAGGAAGAACAGTTCAATCGTAACTACTTTCTCCAGGTGCCCACATACGCGATTCATTCCTAGAGTGGGACTGTGGAGATAACTACCGAGAAATCACCAACAACCAACAAAGAGATGCTAAATTTTTAATAGCTGGATTAAATATTGCTGTTTTGGGAGCGCATAGATAATGATCGTAATTTTCAACTTGGCACTATTTGCCTTAGTGGTACTGTCTTTCGTGATGATCGTCGGCGTGCCTGTTGCTTATGCAGCACCACAAAACTGGGATCGATCGAAACAACTCCTGTTCGTTGGCTCAGGAGCTTGGCTGCTGCTAGTAGTTGTCGTTGGTGTCCTGAACTTCCTAGTAGTCTAGATTGCCGATTGAGCTGGTTGGCTGCTCAGACGATTACATTGTCTCGAATGCAGCCGCTCGCAACATTCCGTAACAGCTTTATAATAGAGTTATCTAGTTTTACATGTAACTCATAATTAAATGTCAGTTTTTGAAGGCACTCTCGTCTGTGATAGTTCTTTACGGTTTGCGATCGTCGTCGGTCGATTTAACGACCTTGTTACTAATAAACTTCTAGATAGCTGTCAGGACTGTCTCAAACGCCACGGAATTGATGTTGACCCGAATGGTACTCAAGTGGACTATGCGTGGGTGCCTGGTTGCTTTGAGGTGCCACTGGTAGCCAAAAGGATGGCAGAATCTGGTCGCTATGATGCGGTGATCTGCTTGGGCGCGGTAATTCGGGGCGATACTCCCCACTTTGATTATGTATCTTCAGAAGTCGCCAAAGGTGTGGCGGCAGTAGGATTTCAAAGCGGTACGCCAGTTATCTTTGGGGTACTGACTGTAGATACGATGACGCAAGCCTTAGAACGAGCAGGGATTAAAGGAAATCACGGATGGGGTTACGCGCTCAACGCGATCGAAATGGCAACGCTGATGAAGACACTACCCGCTCGACAGGGCTAAGATATTAGGCGTTGCTGATGGGTGGGGTGACGGGGTGACGGGGGGATTTCGGATATCGGCTATGTCGATGTAGGGTGTGTTAGGCTTCAGCCGTAACGCACCAGTCTCAATACCAAAGGATCTGATTTAGGACTGCCATAGTGATTTTGTATTGGTGCAAGATGTGAGTATTCTAATAGAGCGAATAATCTTTAGATCCAGTTATTTGTGCCCATCGACTAGATAGCAATCGGGCATAATCTGCGGGAAATAAACCATAGGAACCGATCGAGTATCTATCATTTACCTCAATTAGTAAAGTTTCACCCGCATCTGTCACCCCAAAATCTGCCGCATAGCCAGCCGGAGCAGAATGATAAGCTGCAATTGCATTTTCAATAACTTGTGGATCGAAATGTACTCGCCAATCGCCATAGTAGGGTTTCACGCCCAGGATTTCGCCATAGCGCAAAGCATCGCCATTCTGCCAAGAAGTTGACTGGCTCTGAACACCAAATCTCAGTATCTTCAAGCTCATCCCCGCAACTAATTAAGTCTTTAGTACTGGTAAGTAATCGCCCCGTGAATTTTTTCGATCGAGTCGCTGGCTTGATGAAAACATTCCACAGTTCTGGATGTTTGGCGATATAATTTATCTGCGATCGCCAAATTTTTCGTCCCAAAAAACTCCTCAACTCGTCGGGATAATTAATCTCTGCTGGTGATTCAATCCCTAATTACCTGAGTTCGATGAGGCTATGCCTCATCATCAAACCAAGTCTCTGATTGTGTTTGAGCAATAAATATTAATTATTAAAAGGGGGTGATTTCCCATTTCATTATCAACAAGCTTTGATTATTGATAATGAAATGGGATGCAAGTGCTGATTGCTGATGACAAACAATTAAGAATCAATAAGTTATTAAAAGTCCTGAAAATAATCTGTAAATAAAAATATCAACAACATAGCA
>NZ_JBGSQZ010000102.1:0-6609 GCF_041737865.1 Chamaesiphon sp. | reverse complement strand
AGCCGCAAAGTTATAGCCTGTAGATGAATCAAACAATCTACCCAAACCTTGACGATTCCAAAACCAAAGCTGTCCGTTAAGGTCAGAATTTCTCTCACCAGTATCACCACCCGTTGGAGCCATAACGATTAATTCTCCATCTCTATTTACTTCTAGTCTCAGATCTGGGTTGAGTTGGCACAGACGATCGAATTGCTCCGGCGTAACTTGCAACCGAACATCCGAAATATTTAATGATACTGGCTTGAATTCTAACGATTGCACTTTATTTCCTCCTTTTTTATTCGACGATGATATCCCATACATCATTGAATCCGCATTTAAAATGCTGCATAATCTTCGCCGTCGTAGAACGATCGATTCTCTCGATTCGCCCTCCGCCAGTTAATTTGTAGATGGTGTTAATGCTGATGCCGCTATCATTGAATAGTTCAACAGGCTTCACCTCTCGATCGCTCATGATCTTCTCCAACTTACAGACAAATTTCAAGTTTTTAGTTTCCATTCTAAATAGCCAAGCTCACCTCTCACTAGCATATCAGCTATATGGGAATCTGCTTACTTATTATATCAGATATATGATAATGTGAATATAGCTATTGACAGATATCTGATATATTGATATACTAGTTAGTATGGTATAGGGACAGCGCAGCACCCATCCGAACGGAACAATCAGCGCATAGACACGACAAAGCGATCGCCTCCCGCCAGGAATCACGATCGCTTTGATACGGTAAATCAAAAACTACATATCTATCACTAATATGCCATTAATCGCCACACTGAGTCAACTGGAGTCTGAGGAATCCTCGGTAACATCTTGTGCTGGATGCCCATTGAGCAGACACCTGTATGCCGATCGCTATGCTTGTGGAAACTCATTAGGAGGAGTAGTCAGCAGCCGTCAAGCTTTAACAGCCGAGTGTCACGATGCAATTTTGCACCATCCCGAACGGCATTTTCAACCACTGCCATTACCCGATCTGCAAGGATTAGATCCAGAAATAGTTTGTAGCTACGTGGGTGTGAGCCTGAATTGGTTAAATGTCCATGAGGAGCGTGAGATTAACGATGGGGAGAATGTTGTGGAAGTCAGCCATGAGAACTTGAGAATTGGCGATCTCAAACAGAAGGGAGCGGCTTACTACTGCGATCGAGTCAAGGGGCTAGAATCGGTCGATGCTCATGAGATTGCACTCTCAATGATCCATCCCGATTTTTTGTATGGAGCAGTTGAGGAGATCCTGGCGTTTAGAGCAGCGGCGATCGACTACATGTAGAGTTGCTTTTTCACATCCGATCGAACAGATCCATACTGCTATCCTTCCCCCACCAAAATATTCCATTACTGGATGGGGGTTTCTACCCAATTTTCCAATGACATTTATCAGTCAACAGATCCTCACAGACAACCTAACCGAGCAGCAATATCAACGAGCCTGTTTCCAAATGACTGGCACTAGATGTTTGCACTGGCTCAGAGCATGGTGTCGCAAACATCAAATTAGTCAGTCTAGCTTCAAGCGGCTATATTTTTGCATCAAGGCTTACATCGAAACTCATGGGCAGTTCAAAGCTGAAGCCGAAGTCTGGTGCTGTGTCAATGAGCAGATCCTGGAGATAGAATCGCGTTCTCACCAAATTTGCGATCGGGTTGGCTTGGTGCTACTAGCAGTAGATGACAGCTATGAAATTTACGACGGAAATATCTTAAAGGGTATTGTCGATTCCTATCCTCACGATGGATGGATAACTACATTTTTGCGACAGCCAGGGGTCAGCGATCGATATACTGCTGCACTGAGCTTTCTTAGCATAGAACAGATAAAATCGGTAAGTCTCACTCTTTGCCGAGAGCGATTGGAGGCAAACTTAGATCTAACTGCCGATCGCATTGATAATTGAACTTAAAAGTTATTCTCAGCCGATCGAATATGCAATCGGCTGAGATTATTAAAAATACGCTTGAATTGTCTCTCTGATTTCGAGAACAGCTTTATCTAGTCTTCGGCTGATAGTTAGATGATGAACATCTAATTTTTTAGCTGCGTTTCTATAATTTAATCCTTGCAGGCTAACTAGAAAAAATGTTTCTCTTTTAGGTTTATCTAGCTGCTGGGCAGCAGCGTAAATCATTTCTAGTTCTTCACGATTGCGATAGAATTCATCGTTGCTTCGATCGCAGAGCGTATCACCGAGTTCGAGCGATTCAGAATTTTTATTTCCAGGAAGTTGTTTATTCAGACTAATTGGCTTAATATTTTCTTTGATCGTTTGAATTTCATCCCAAAGTTTCGGCGTAATGTCAAGTAATTCACAAATCTCCTGATTACTGGGAACGCGATTTTCAGCCTTGAGCATTCTAAGTTTAAGTGATTGAACCTTGTAATAAATCTCTTGCCAGCGGCGAGGAAACCTAATTTCTTCGACTCGATCGCGAAGGTAATGTTTAATTTCACCGTCGATGTATGAAATGGCAAAAGCACTCAATTTAAGTCCTCGACTTAAATTGAATCTCTCGATACATTTAATTAGACCAATTGCACCTACTTGTTCTAAATCTTCATTATATTTACCATTAATCGTATAACGGTGAACAACTTTTCTGACCAAACCATAGTTTAACATCACAATCTTATTCCTAATTTTAATATCATGCGTTTCACTATAAAGCTTTAAGAGATATTGAGAGTTCTGATATTCTTCATTCATGAGAAATATAGTTATTGTTAACCTTATTATTCCCATTCTGCTGTGATATATCTCTATTTTAAAGTAATATTAGGCAAGTTTTGAACACGAAACTTCAACGTGATAGACCTGGATTTTGCTGACGACTGCGCTGGCGATCTCGATCTGGGAAGGAGTCGCTAAAGTCGATATTGGGGTACAGATCTTCCTCTAGTTCGGGCTGAAGCTCGATTTCTACTTGTGGTGATAATTTTATTGCATTGGGCTGTTGAGCCAATTGCTCGGCTTCGTACTGGGCGGTTAAATCTGCCATCGTTGCGTCGATTGAGCGACCCAAGCTAGCTTCGTACTGATTGAGGGTATGGGTAAGTTCGAGTAACTGTGACTCTGGCGGATCGACACTGCGATCGATAACCATCACAGGTGAGCCGTCATAATCGATTTCGATATTTTCTGTGATAACTCTCACCTGATAGCGATTAGCAGTGTAGCTGTCTTCTCCTAATCGTTCTGCTGCTGTCAGAATGGCTGTAACTAACTCAGGGTCGGTCTGTTGACGTAGGGTTGGCTCCCATTTGACAATTGGGGGTTCGGGAGTTGTGGATGGTGTGATTCGCTTGGCAATGGTTTTAAACTGACGAGCGTAACGTTCTTTCGATCGTTGTGCTGCTGCTTTATACTCTGAAGTTTGTTTGAGGTCTGGATATTCAGCCGCGACGTAGATGAAATCGGCATCTTTGCGCTCTTGGGCTTTATTTTTGGGCATAGTGGTTGGAGGTGTAGCTGTGAGTGGTTCTTCTAGATCCGACAGATTGTAAATCTCTTCAAATTGAGCAGCGATGTTGTGATTGATCCATTCGATCCGATCGTACTCAGCTCCACGATCGGTTGGGATATCTCTTGATTTCATCGACGCGACCGATACTCCTAGATGGATTTGGGGGAGTTTGTCGATGCCTTGTTCGGCATAGCTGCGAGAGTCGATCCGAACGTCTGAGCCAGCGCGTTCGAGATATCCATTGGCTAATTTGTCCCATGCGAGTTTTTGACTGCGATAAAGCTTGCGATCGTTCCAACTTCGATCTTTATTGCCAAAGCTGACGGTACCCTCACTATCGATCCTTAGTTCCCGCATGGTAAGCATGACGTGAGCATGGGGATTGTTACCGTCTAGGTGGTGAAGGTTAATATCGGCAATCATGCCGCGATCGACAAAGCTCGACTGAACGTATTCGCGGACGAGATCGATTTGATCGTTATGGTTTAGTTCGCGGGGGATGGCGATCGTGATTTCACGAGTGAGTTGGGCATCGATACGTTTTTCTTTTAATTCGACTCGATTCCACAGTTCGGCGCGATCGGTCAGCCATTCATTTCTACCTGTCGCCGGAATTGGGGTAAGGATTTCTGAATGTTCTACGCCGCGCTTTTTAGTGTAGTCGTGGAGTTTGCCAGTAATCTGATTTTGAATCTTCTCGCCAGCACGATATGCCGCCATTGCAATCGCACTTTTGCCACCACTGCGTCCTGCTACTATCGATCGTACAAAGGCGATTGCCATGTTACTACTAGAAACTTATCAGTTTCACAAATATCTTGTTTTTAAGGGCTTGAGGGCAGATTGGGACAATTGGTTGTTGATAGTAATTAGGCGCAAAAGAGATGGGAGATCGCTCGTTAGGCAAACACAAATATGTGCAAGATGTATCTTGCGCTCTTCATCATCGACAAGGGCTTCTATACACTATGCTGTTTTTGCTAAATAACGTCAACACCTCACACAACTATTTGGCGTTAAATATCATATTTTCCTGCCTTCTCCAAATAAGTAAAATCGCCAAGATTTAGTCCTGATAAGGTTCTAAGAGAAAAATAGTATATTTGATAGCTAACAAATATTTGTAATTACAACTTAGAAGCTAAGATGGCTTTAACTTTACTGCATCGGCATTCTCCCGATGAAATACCCGTAAAACATCGGGAGAATGCCGATGCAAGTTGAAAGGCAGTTCTAGGGCTTCGATCGCTGCACCGATGAAATACCCATAAAACATCGGGAAAATGCCGATGAAACACCTTCAAAACATCGGTACAAATTAAGTAGTTCCAGTAAAGCAAAAAGATACCATATTAATACAAAATAGTTGCCGATAGTAGTAAATAATTAATGCTTGAAATACAGACGTAGTATAGTCAAATCAGTATAGTAACTACTAGAGATCTAAAGTTGAGTGATAATCATGGCAAAACGAAAAGTAACAATTGAGTTCACTCCCGACCCTGACAACCCAGAGCATCAACTATTACGCAAGTACTTGATCGATTTGGAGTCGGGGATATCTGGAGCAATCATGGAAGCTGTCAGGGATAAATTTTTACTGACTGCGATGATCCTAGCTAATAGCGATCGATTTAAGACTAAGATTGTCGGAATTGAATCGAACGCTAGATTAAAGGCTCAAATCGAGATTAATCACGGAATGCTGGCAGCTTGCAATCTTCTTGACTCGAATCCTGTGCAGCTAGAGTCTATCCCAGAAGGCATCCCAGAGTCCATAAATATCAACTTTGCCAACAGTGACGAGAATGATGATACTTGGGATGAAGAGAGAATTATCTCGCTTGACAACGTAGAATTTGCTCAGGATAAAAAGTGATGGAACTATATGTGACCGTAGACTTAGGTAGCAGCCTCATTAAAGTCTTATATGCAAATGACACGAGTGGACTACCTCAATATTTGGCGATCGAACCAGAAATCATTGAAGTCCCTGAAAGTTGTCTCAGGGATTTTCGCCGCAATGATTTTCAGGGTCATGCTGAAGACCATGCCTTTGTCGGGTTTGATTCCAGGTACTATGCAGTCGGGAGGTTAGCAAGGAGAAAGTTCAAATCGACTACCGATTTAGCATTACTAAAGTCTAACTATGCAGTCCAGAGAATTTTAACGGCTGTCTCGATCGCTGTTGAAAAACTGGGAATGGGCAGAAAAGTAAAGTTGTTCCTATACTGTCTCTTGCCACCTGGGGAATTGAAAGATAGAGACATTCTCGATCGCGACCTGACAACTGCACTTGCGTCCTTCGATACTCCCATCGGCAAGCTCCAAGCTAAACTGATGTATTTTAGCTGCCATCCTGAAGGTGGCGGATTAGCGATGCACTATCAAAAATGTTTCCCTGAATGCCGCGATCGAGTGTTGGGGATAGTGATGATGGGTCATCGAAATGTCAGTACTTACTTAGTCGATCGGGGGGTACCTGCTACTTATAAGAGTTCGGATCTCGGCTTTGTTTCAATGGTTAGGGAAATTCAGAGCAACACTTCTGGGTACAGTGAATACGATATCACTCGATCGGTAGCTCGATACCTGCTCGCCGAAATTAGTGAATCTGCCTCAAATCCAAAATATCTTTATGACCTGCTGTTGAAAACCAAGGATGTCGATCGCAAACAGGAACTAGAGCAATTGGTTGACACAATTGAGTCAGCAAAAAAAATGTACTGGAGATCGATCTCTCAATGGCTCAATACTCAGTTATCTGAAGTAACTGATATTCTCATTGGCGGCGGTACCTGTCGAATATTCACTAAAGAATTCCGAGGCTATACTTGGAACCTTCCGAAGATTATAGGCAAGCCTGAATCTCGATCGTTCCTCAATGCTGGGCTGGCTTATGGTGAATGTACTTTGATTCCCTCAGAATTACGCGATCGCTATGCTGATGCTCAGTGTTTGTGGGATTCGGGGTTAATGCCTGTGGTGCGGGAGTATCAGGGGAGGAAGCAGGTTAGTAAAAAATAAAACATTGGCAGATATTGGATCTGCCAATGCTTCTAGTAATTAGACCAATCCGAAATATAATCTGTGGACAAAAAAGATAGCAAAACTGTAAAATAGTATTTTATCTAATA
>NZ_JBGSQZ010000098.1:0-14839 GCF_041737865.1 Chamaesiphon sp. | reverse complement strand
TAAGGGGAGGGCTGGGGTGGGGTAAAGATCTCTGCTATATTACGCTCTCTAGGGAGGGCACAGTGTGGGGTAAAGATCTCTGCTACATTACGCTGTCTGAGCCTTGAGCCAAGTAAAACAGAAACGGGCACCTATTTCTGTCGTATCTAACCAGATTTCACCGCCTTCGCCTTCGACAATTTTTTTGACTAATGCTAAACCGATTCCGGTATTTGCATTTGAGATGCTGGGTTTTAGCGTCTGAAAAATCTCAAAGATCCGGTCTCTAGGTGCGCCTGCGGGAATCCCTGGGCCATCATCAGCGATCGAGAATTGGTAACGATCTCCGAGATCCTCGGCAGTAATCTCAATTTTACCATCGGCTCTGTCGTGATGCTTGATAGCATTACTCAGGAGATTGGCAAAAATCTGGCTCAGTAAGATCCGTTTGGTGTCCAAAGTTGGTAACGGTGGCAAGACTTGAATCTGAAAAGTTGGTGGTACGATCAGGGAATCGATCGTTTCGGTCAGCAGTTGGGAGACATCGACGGCTTCGATCTCCAGTTCCTGTCGTCCGACGCGTGAATAGTGCAATAGTCCATCAATTAGCGCGTCCATGCGTTTGACGCGTTGGCGCAAGAGTTGAAACTGTTGTCTATCGCCCTCTACAATCCGATCGCCGAGATCTTCTTCGATCCATTCTGATAAATTGGCAATCGCTCTCAAGGGAGCTTTGAGATCGTGGGAAACTATGTAACCAAAGGAACTCAGTTCTTCATTTCGGTCTTTTAACTGTTGTTGTGCAAACATCAGGGAATGATTGAGATGTTGGAGATCGTCAGTTTGGATTTGGTTGAGTAGTTCCAATTGTTTACGATCGGTGATATCTTCGATCGCACAGAGGAAATATTGGGGCATACCCATTTGTCCAGCGGTAGCTATATCTCTGACGACGGAGGAGGTGAGAGCGATCCAGACATGGTGCCCTTGTTTGTGAATATAACGTTTTTCTAGGGTGCCTTCGTTAATCTCGCCACTCAATAATTGCTCGATAAAAGCCTCATCCTGAGCTAGATCTGCGGGTTCGGTAATTGCCTGAAAAGTCGTTGCCAAGAGTTCTGCTTTGCTATAGCCCACAGTTTCGCAAAATTTCCGATTTACTTGCAACCAAGTACCATCCAGGGCGACATGACAAAATCCCATCGGGATCTGATCGAAAGTATACCGAAAGAGTTCTTCACTGGCTTTGAGGGCACTCTCTGCTTGCTTACTAGTAGTGACATCGCGAGAAACTGACAAAATTTGGTCGATCTTACCGTCTGCATTGAGGATACTCTTGACAACTACTTCCCACCATTTCGGTGTGCCTTTGAAGGTTGCACAATAACCGTCGAACCTACCGACTCCACCAGCTAGAGCTGTAGCAAAAGCACCAGCGGCGGATTCACCCTCGCTACTTTGCCATAATTCCAGCCATTGAGTATTGGCAACGGTGCCAAAGTCGTCGATTTCCATCAATGCTTGTCCGCCATCGTTCATATACAGCAAACGACCTTCTAAATCTATCACCTTGATGCAATCTAGATTGCTCTCAAGTACCCGCCGAATAAATTCCTCACTGCGGCGGAGTGCGGCTTCCTTGTGCTTGCGATCGGTAATATCGTAGACTAACCCTGACAACCATTCAAGATTACCCTGTCCGTCTTGCTGCAATTCGCCGACTGCCTCGATCCAGCGAATTTGTCCATCTCGCCAGATGATGCGATATTCATCTCGATATGCCGATAATTTGCGAGCGAGTGTTTCCCGCAATTTAGCTTCAACTTGGACTCGATCGTCAGGATGCACCCGATCCAACCATTCACTGTAAACTTGTTTTGTACTACCAGGTTCATAGTCGAACAATATTTCAAACTCTGGTGTCCAATCAATTTTTTGGGTGCGGATATCCCAATGCCAAGCACCTGCTTTTGCCAATCGCATCGCAGTCGATAGGCGTTGGTTGTAGATTTCGGCATACAAGCGTTCGGTTTGGGCTTGTTTGAGCTGAATGAGATCGCGTCCTTCAGGAATAATGAAGATGACCTCACCCAGATCGTTGCGAATCGGCGTGAGTGAAAAATCGATCGGTACCAGCCGATTCTCCGCGCCCATCAATTCTACTTCATAGCGGATAAACTCTCCCTGCGCCGCCCGCGCGATCGCATCCTGTAACTGCTGTTGAACTGCTGGCGAATAACTCCAACAAGGAGCTTCCCAAATGGGGCGATCGATCCAGTTAATATCTTCTTCTATACCCGCAAATTTTACAGCGGTGCGATTCATCTCGACGATCTTCCCGTCCGGTTGTAATAATCCAATCATCCCAAACGTGCCATCGAAAATCGCCCGAAACTTTTGTTCGCTCTGCTGGAGAGCGTCGAGGGCTTGTTTGCGTTCGGTAATATCTCGCATCACCGCTACTGCGCCGAGCTTTTCACCTGTCGGGCTATAAATCGCCGTAGCATTGGCTAGGAGCGATCGAGCATGACCTAGCTTGGACTTAATCGTCATTTCTTGACTAGTGACTGATTCTCCTTGCCAAGCGCGGTAGAGAGAAATCTCTGACTTGGTTAAAAGCCTAATTCCGTCGCCATCATAGAGATCGTAATAATTAGCCCATTCCTCCGGCTCGATCGGTTTGGGGGGCAATCCGTGAAATACCTGCGCCATCCGGTTGAACAGCACCAGCCTACCCTCAGCATCGCAAGCAACAATCCCATCGGAAGCATGAGCTAGCAAAGCCTCCAGAAATTGGGTTGATTGTTGACCGGGAATTGCCGCAGATCCACCCAGTCGGGTCGCCGTAACAATCCAGATCGTCTGCCCTAATTCATTACCATCTGGCTCAATTTCGAGCTTAAACCACTCCCAATCGCCTAATCTACTTTTTAACTGAAGTTCGATCTCAAACGGCTCCTGCGATCTCCTAGCCTCCTCCCATGCGCCACCAAAGCGATCGAGTTCTGTCTCATCCAATTCCGCCAAAATTGACCACTCGACACCGTTAGACCGCCCGATATATTCGCACCATCGCTGATTGGCACTCAGAATTTCCCCTCGATCGTTCATCAACCAAGCCAGTTGCGGAATGCGCTCCAATAGCTTTCGATCGCGAATAGTCGAAAGGAATAAAGGCTGTGGCAAATTTACTGTCATAAGAGTGAGGTGCTGAGATTCTCTCTATCTAGGCTAGCATATTCCAGATTGCTCGATAAATTGTCAAAACAGAAGATAGATTTAGTCTAGGCAAAGGTTGTGGGTGCTGATGCGATCGATCCTAATTTGACAAATGCCAAGGTTACGTTACTGCTGCTGAGTACACCCTACCTACTCCAAGAAATAGACATCACGATCCACCATCCACCATCCACCTTTCACCCCCTACCCTAGATATCTAATTTGTCACTGAGAAGGAAGTAATCCTAGCCTATCTCTAATGGTTTTATTTAGCTCATTTAGATCTGTAAATGGAAGGATAACGAAGCATCCAGAGATTTGTAAGGTTGATGTATATAGCAATCTTATTTAAGTTCTTATCAGTAACATTAACTCGTAGGTGCGGTGCTTAATTCATCCTGAGCGTATTCGGTGGCATTGGCGTAGCCTACCGTAGGCACAGTATGTCCGCCATTGAGGAGTTAAGATGCTCATTTAGGATCGCTACAGACAGCAAAATCGATCGCATCAGGATTAAACAAAATGGCTCTTCATAAGATTAAAGACTTCGATCCAGACTATATCAAGCACTTCAATGAAGGTGAGATCAAAGGATTAGACGTATATTCGGGACAGGAAAAAATCGGCTCTGTCAATGACCTATTAGTAGACGATAACGGAAAATTCCGTTATTTTATTATCAGCACTGGTGGCTGGCTCGTGGGCAAAAAAGTCATGCTCCCGATCGGCCGTGCCCGCGTCGATTATCACGGTAAGCGTGTCTATGCCGATAACCTCACCAAGAGCCAAGCTGAAGCTCTACCGGAATTTAGTGATGACTTGAAGATCGATTACGATCGTGAAGAGCAGGTCAGAAGCGTATATCGTACCGCCCAGCCAAATCTACAGCAGACAGCCACAGCAGGTGCTGCGCCGATGCTTGCGCTCGAAGATGAGTATGCAGAAATTGAAGGTACTGTTCGAGCCGCTACTCCAGTACCAAAACCGCAACCACGCGAAACATATCAGCACGAACAAGAACCCGACTTGTACGCGATGAATGAGCAAAACCATCCTAGCTTCAAGCTCTACGAAGAACGGTTAATTAGCAGCAAAACCCGAATGAAAACTGGTGAAGCAGTAATTAGCAAACGAGTAGAGACAGAAACTGCCACAGCCTCTGTGCCGATCGAAAAAGAGCGCGTGACGATCGAGCATATGCCTGGTAATGCTCAAACCGCAGTAGCTCCTGGCGAAGCTACCTTCACAGAAGGCGAAGTTTCCCGCGTTGAAGTATACGAAGAGGTGCCTGAATTTCACAAAGAGGCATTTGTTCGCGAGGAAGTGCGAGTTAATAAGGTTGTAGATAAGGAGACTGCTACGGCTCAAGAAACTATCCGCCGCGAAGAGGTAGATGTAGATACTCAGGGCAATCCAGTAGTTAAGAAGCAGTAGACTCGACAGAATGTCTACGATTGCAACAAAAAGCCGGAGTGAACTATCGATCGATAGTTCACTCCGGCTTTTTAGCCGCTCGATTATGCTTCGTGCCAGAGTTCGCGGACTCCATCTTCAGGCAACCAAGTAGCGATCTCCGCGATGCGCTCCTGGGAGAGTTCGCGTTTTGTGGCTGTGAATACAGCCTTTACTGCTTGCTTGCGCTCTTTATCCTTATCTTCAGGCATTCGCTCTAGTCCACTTTCGTTAGCAGCGCGGAAGAAAAAGCGATCGGAATTAATCTTAAAGATGCCTGGGCCTTGCCAAGGTGGACGTACCCGACTGAGAAAGCCCACGATGGGGTTGGTATCTTTCCACAGATCCGTAACTTCCATTTGGAGTGCCTTTTCATTGGTAGGCAGCATTTCCTCATGCAGTTCGTCAGCAACTCGATCTGCTGCTTCGGTCGTCATCAAGTCCCGCATGATCCGAAACACGACTTCTGTAAAGTCTCTGGCATCATAAGGATCGGCGAAACCGCCTTCAACCATCACATATTCTAAAAACGATCGATCGCGATCGGCAAACATCGCTCTGGGGTCTTCGATCTCGGTCGGATCGGTCTCTGGTATATCCCTGGTGCGTCCCTCCGCATTTGCCAGTGTCGGTTCTGGAGTCTCTGGTGAGTCTTTTTTCAAAGTTTCTTCTGTCATAGCTGTTTCCTGAACGGTCTGAATATTCTGCGTTTGATAACTATCAACGATTGTACGCAAACACGACTCAGCTCACATCTTTCATAAGTTAGAGATCCGATCGGACAAAAGGTAGAGATCTCGATAGATGCGATCGATTTAGACCCGATAAAAAGTAGAGGCGATCGCTGTACTATGATAGCGATCGCCTCTGCTTTTTTGTAAATTCCGAAATCTTGCCTAGATCGCCATCCTCTCAGCAGAGTAATGTGTATAGACAGGATATTTGAGTTGCTGTACAGTCTTTTACCCCACCCCAGCCCTCCCCTTATAAAGGGGAGGGCTGGGGTGCAAGCTATCAACTATCAACTATCAACTATTAAGAGGCTGCTACCTGCTCTTTTTCCATCAACATCTTCGCGGCTGCTGCCTTTACAGATGCCGTACCAGGAACGGGACGCGTCCAGAATCGGTGCTGTGCGATCGCATCGATAAAGGTTTTGGCAAATGTTGCCATGTCCGCAGTATCGCGACTGGCTACTACACCCAACTGAGCACTCATCTTGCCGTTGACTTGGCTGGAATCGATTCCCTTGAGATCGGATTGCATCATTAGATCGACACCTTCACCAGTTGCCGCCATCGGTTTGAAGTGCTTGAAGGCTTCATGGATGAAGCTCAAGGGGTCGCCGTGGGCGGTGAGTGCTTCAACACTTTCGGCACCACCAGGCACATAGATCGCGTCATACAGTACCGATGCAGTCGTCAAGAAGGTCTTATCTACTTCGAGCTTACCACCGTCGCTATTGACGATCGAGCCGCCATTGAGCGACACTACCTCGGAGGTGATGTGCATCGCGCTCAGGGATTGCTTCATCATCGCGATTTGAGCGGCATCGACACCATCTGCTGCTAGAATTGCCACTTTGCGACCTTTGGCGGTCTTGGTGGTGTGTTCTTGGCTCAGTGCTGGGGAACTTTGACCGTGGTTAGGGGTCGCTGGCTCGGTAGGAGCGGGCATTCCTAAACCTTTAGCAACGCGCTTGGCGAGTTCCCCATCAACTTGATTGAAGCGTTGGAGCATCCGCTCTTTGACTTCCATTTGGGGGACTTTACCCAGTTCAAAGTGAGCGGCTTCGACGAG
Source organism: Chamaesiphon sp. (assembly GCF_041737865.1). Taxonomy (NCBI): domain Bacteria; kingdom Bacillati; phylum Cyanobacteriota; class Cyanophyceae; order Gomontiellales; family Chamaesiphonaceae; genus Chamaesiphon; species Chamaesiphon sp. Next base: position 8,389 of record NZ_JBGSQZ010000098.1, on the reverse strand, counting down.
GCGATCTTTTTCGCCTATCGAGAGGCTGTTCCAGAACAAGGTAGCTTGGCTGAAATGGTCGGCAAAACTGGGGCTACGTTCGCGAACTTTGTGCCCTTCGACGCGTTCGGGGTAGGTGACAAAGCCGCCATCCTCTGGGGCTACTGGCGCGGGAAGGTTGCCGCCGAGCGAGTTGGGAGAGTAGTTGACGGAGTTGGTTTTGATGTCCATCTGCATCCGTCCGTCTTGGTTGTTATTGCTAAACGGGCAAACGGGACGGTTGATTGGGAGATGGACAAAGTTGGGGCTACCCAAGCGATGGAGTTGGGTATCGTGGTAGGACATCAACCGACCTTGTAGCAGTGGGTCATCGCTAAAGTCAATCCCTGGCACCACATTTGATGGCTGGTAAGCGACTTGCTCGGTTTCAGCGAAGAAGTTGTCAGGATTACGATTGAGTACCATTTTACCGATCGGCCGGACTGGTACGAGTTCTTCAGGGATCAATTTAGTAGAGTCCAAAATATCGAAGTCGAATTTCAGTTCGTCTTCTTCTTCAACGATCTGTACGCCTAGCTCGTACTCTGGATAGTTGCCCATTTCGATCGAGTCCCACAACGTCCGGCGATGGAAGTCGGGATCTTTACCCGCGATCTTTTGACCTTCATCAAATACATTGGAGTGGACACCCGCCAACGGTTTCCAGTGGTATTTGACAAACCGTGATTTACCTTCGGCATTGACCCAGCGGAAGGTGTGAATTCCAAACCCCTGCATCGTGCTAAAATTACGCGGCAGTGTCCGATCGGATAATGTCCACATAATCATGTGCATCGATTCGGGCACGAGCGAAATAAAGTCCCAGAAATTCGGATGCGCGGTGGAAGCCTGCGGCATCTCACTATTGGGTTCGGGTTTGATGGAGTGGGCGAGATCGGGGAACTTAATCGCATCCTGAATGAAGAACACGGGAATGTTGTTCCCTACGATGTCATAGTTGCCCTCCTCGGTATAAAACTTCACCGAAAAGCCTCGGACATCGCGGACGCTATCCGCCGAGCCGCGCGAACCACCAACAGTCGAGAACCGGACGAATACAGGCGTTTTGGTCGCTGGATCTCCTAAGAATTTCGCCTTAGTAAATTCGGACATCGCTTCGTAGGGCTGAAAATACCCGTGTGCGCCTGCACCCCGCGCGTGGACTACCCGTTCGGGGATGCGTTCGCGATCGAATGCGGATAGCTTTTGTTGAAAGTGAAAATCTTCGAGCAATGTCGGCCCACGTCCGCCCGCCTTGAGCGAATCATCTGTATTGCTAAGTGGCACACCCTCATCGGTTGTCAATCTTTCGCCCGGTGCGGTGCGATAGTTCCCTAGGCTCTGATTTTTGCTTTGCTCGTCAACCGAATTCTGTTCGCTCATAATAGTCGTTTGGGGTGCTTCCAGCTTAATAATTAGTTCGTGTAGCAGATTGGCTTTGATCTGTAGCGATCTATTCTCTAAAGGAGCAACTGAGCCGACGTAAACGTCGTCTAATGGATGAAAGAAACTATGGTTGGGTATGCCCTAGTTTCATTCTTCAACCCAACTACAGATCCTTGCTGTGAGCTAATTCTAGGTTAAGTTCCTTAGAAGAGGCTTGCGGGAACGAAATTCTATAAAGAAGTTGTCTTAACTCGCTATCTCAATTTAATCAAGAAACTCAGATTTAAGTTCTACCTTTTGGTAGATAACAATAGAATTTACGTGCCAAAATTGCCGACATATAAATTTTATTAAAAGATATTAACTTAACTACAAATTCACGAAAAGAAGGGAGATGTATTTGGACATCTCCCCTAGCTTTGTCGCTAACTCGATCGTTGCAGATCGCTGTAATAATTTTATGCTCTTGGATACCGAGCCTAGTCAGATTGAATGAGTTGTAGCTCACTGCGAACATCGCCTAGCTCTCGATCGTGTAAGGAATTTTGTTTAAGATCTCGATCTGCGGTCTATACTGCTCTGAACCAACTGCATCAATCGATACAGTTAGGGACTAGTGGTTGGACTTGCCGATGGACTTGTTCTGGGGCTAGTACCAGGAGTAGTTGTAGGACTCATACCTGGACTCATGCTTGGACTCATACCTGGACTCATACTCGAACCACCAGTACCAGTGCCTGTGCCACCAGTGCCACCACTAGTGCCTGTGCCATCAGTGCCTGTGCCACCAGTGCCACCACCTGCACCGCCATTGGGCGAGCACGAGCTAATGAGAATTGCAAATCCAACCAATGGAATCAATAACGATCCAATCTTTTTCATAACTCCTCGCTTTAATCTAAGTAAAGGATAGTGCGATCTAAATATTATCAAAGTGCTACTTGACATCTGATACTTTGACAGTATTTTTTGCCGAACGCTAAGATAACAAGAATGATTGAATTTATGAGACATAACAGTATGTAGAAGCGTATACATCTAACTGACATGCTCAATAGCATACCCAACGATCTCAAATTTCAATTACATTCATAACTACATACGTTAGAGAGCGATTAGTAGTTTTTCCTCTGTCGATCGAGCGATATCATAACTTACGCCCTGACATGTATTAAATTAGACATTTAGTGTAGGGGTGGATGGTGGATAGTGGATGGTGGATAGTGAATGATGAATGGTGAATGGTGAATGGTGAATAGTGGATAGTGAATGGTGGATGATGAATCATCAATGCCTTGTCAACTGTCAACTGTCAACTGATTAACGCGCGTTGAGCGAAGGTTTGAGTTGGAGCGATAAACCGAACAAAATCAGAGAGATCGTCAGCACTAGCCCCATCACGGCGATGAATGGCGTATGCACTTGGCGAATGGAGATCGCCGTCAAAGTCCAGATAGTCACCAGCAAATAAGCAAGATCGTGACGCTGAATCAGCATCACAGCAGCGATCGCCGCAGCAACGCTCATCATGATGACAGTCCACACTGTCGGCGGGATCTCCCAACCGTTCCAGTCACGAATGTAGAGGGTACTGGCGATATTGACGATAGTTGCAACGCTAATCCAACTCAGGTAAATGCTAATCGGGATCTGGACAAACCATCGCTCTAGTTGCGAAACACGCTCCCGATCGATCCCCAGGCTCTGGTACATGACGATGAGCGACACCAAGATCCCTAACATCGCTACTACAGATAATGGAAACAAGCGGGCAAGAAAGAGATAGATCCAGGCACATTGGGACACACACGCGATCGTCAGCAGATAACCACAACGCTGCAATCGCGAATTGTACTTTTGACTGGGTTGGAGTTGATAGATCCCAAAGCCAATCAAACCGCTATATACCAACCCCCAAATCGAAAAAGCATAGTTAGCAGGAGTGATTTGGACTGGTGCTAGGAGGGTATTGGAGAGAGTACCGACATTGAGACCATTTGGTGGAAAGATATTGGAAATAGTATTGACCACAATACTCCCGATAATGGCAGCAAGGGTCGTTACTTGTCGCCGGAAATCTGGATCTGCACTTCGGTTAAAGCTCATGATTTGTCGTTATAAGTTAGTTTAGGAAGTGGCGATTTTCATATTGTTAGTGATGAGTTATGATTTTAAAATATTTTTGATTAATTAAATGCTTGCACAATTTGCCAAATATCATCTCTATCTTTTGATTGAATATTTAGATATATTGGCAATATTGATGGAGGGTAGAGGGTAGAGGGTAAGCTGTCAAACATTTAAAACACTCTTTTTGTCCTCTAGAACCTTTGCTGTAAGGGATTCAGTCAAAAGATTTAGATGTAAAACAGCTTAGAGGGTAGAGGGTAGAAATCCGATCGAGTTGTTGGTACGAGGCAATATTGACTTACTTTGACTTGAAGGCACACCACGCGATACTGTCGATGAGCTTGACTCCGATCGACTCGCTGCTGACGGTACCATACTCTGACGATCGGCATCGTGCCAGACACCACCAAATATTTGCTCTGAGTAGCAGATCTGGCTCACTAGCTAGTACTTACCCAGATCGAATCCAGTGCTAAGATTGTCGCTATCTGGAGTAGTGTTAACGCGATCGGCAGAATATATGTCAAGATTGGGAGAGAAAATCTGTTGAATCGGGTAAATAATCGATCCCTATCTTCAGGAGCAAACTACCTATTTTTAGATCTAGCTAATGTCTAATCAAACTCAATTATGGTTCCAACCGTTAATCTGGATGGATTTTCGATTAGCGGTAATATTTACAGTCCTAATTCCGCTGATTCTCCTATTGTGGGCATTCGCGCAAAAAACAGCAGTCATCCAAAGTTTACTAATCATTTATTGGCGAGTAGCCAGTCTCCTAGCGATTACCGTATATTTACAGATCGGTTCTTTGCCAATTAGTTTTATCACATCTTTGCTTGGACAAGCATTGATTCCGATGTCGTTATGGTTTTGGGCAGATCTCAACGAAGAAATCACCGATCTACCAGCTACTCCACTCAAGCTCGGATTCTTGGCTTGGCGATGGGCGACGACACTTTACTCTACACTCAGTGCGATCGCCCTGCTACCATTTCTGTCATGTGCCTTTGGTAGCGTCAAAACAAATTCTTGTCAGGCTTGGTTCCAACCATCCTGGCTCTATTACCAATTTTTTCATGCCAACTCCAAGCCAGAATTTCTCAGCTTACTAGGCATCTTGGGTTTAGTTGTTTATACCTTGTCTCTAGGTTACTTTTTAGTTGTCCGTCTCGGCAAACAAGGTCGCTCGGCAATGGCTGGGGATGAGTAAGGCTTTGGGTTTTAGGTTTTAGGCTTTAGGTTTTAGGTTTTAGGGAATTGTAGGGTGTGTTAGCGACAGCGTAACGCACCAGACTCCTAAACATGCAAAGGATTGACGCTTACAACTCCACCAAGGCAGTGACACCCAGATAATTTTCTAATAATACCTGTAGATACCGACGGACGATCGCGGTGAGCAGACATCTCGCAATTGCTAGGCGTGGATTTTGACGTTGGACATCGCCAAAAATCCGACAGTGACGATAAAAGTCCAGCCAACTTTGAGCGAGATCGAGCGTTAATTTATGCCAATTGGGATCGCGAATTTTACCCGCCAAATTGGATCCAATGCCCAATGGCTCGATCGCTCTAGCCTCACTCCATCCCAGTTGGCGGGAACAGACAACTTGTAAATGATGACTGGAGATCGTATCTAAAACTTCCATTAAGACATGGATCGATCGGTGTTCGGCTGAATGTTCAAAAATGCTCGTAAACTCGGCTGTACATCGATCGAGGTAGCTACACTCATCAATATCGCTCTGTCGATCGATGCTAATTTGCCAGTTAGCGGCAACTCGGACTAATTTCTCAGTATCAGCTAATCTGAGTACCGAGCAACATCGCGCATGAGCGTATACAGCCATTGTCGCCGATGAGAGCGATCGATGTTTAGCTAGCTCAATCAGTGGCAAGCCATGAATATGATTTAACCACAACCCGATCGATCTAGGTGCGATCTGGAAGTAAATATAGCCAGAATCGTTATACCAACAACATAGCTGCATACAATAATCCGGCTCGACAATTGCAGACACCAGCGGCGATTGGAGATTTTCACAGATTTGTAGTGGTGTTAATGATGATTTTGCCGCCAATCGATGCGCGATCGTGCTGACATACTGGTATTGTGATGTAGGAACAAGCCTAATCGATCGGTCGAACTGCCACCAAGCTAAATTTGATGACAACTCAGGCACAACATTGTCACAATTTTGGGATCGATGTCCGTCAACTGTTTTAGTCATCAACTGCAAATAATCGGCAATTGTTCCAGCAATTGTTGGGGCCAATGGTAGCAAAATCGAGTCAAAAATAGGGAAAATTTTCATATTCACACCCCGATTTAAAACAAGTACGTATATTCCAGATTAAAATAAAAATAACTTACTACATTGAAATACATGTAGAATCGTTAGAAATCATGTGCCGTTCTGCTGGTTTGTTATGCAATCATCATCTACTCCACCCAAGAATAATACACGTTCTTTCTCAACTTGGCATCGACTGCTAGATTGGGCACAAGAACATTACCGTTATCGCACATTTTCCAAAGATGCTCAGATCCCCACTCGATCGGGTCTATTATACTTAGTCCAGCGGGGAACGATCCGCCTCAATGGCACGGCTGAAACTGAACCCCCATCATATCCACACCAAAATACTACCCCTGTCGAGTTCCAACTTCAGAGCGGGGATGAAACTTTTCTGGGTTTTGTAGGTGCCGGACAACCATTTGAAATCATCGAGCGATCTCCATTTACGCTTCAAGCTTTTGCTCATACAGATAACACTTCAATTTTCTGGATGTATTGGCACGATCTAGAAAATTTCCCAAGTTTTCGCCGCGAGATTTTGGACTCATTCCGTTATCAACATCAACGGAAATTGTTATGGTTAAATACTCTCGGACAACGCCACACGATCGAACGATTGCTCGGTTATTTAACCCTATTGATCGAAGAATTTGGCGAACCTTGTCCGGAGGGGTATTTCTTGCCCTTTCCGCTGACTCATGCCCAAATTGCTAGTGCGATCGGGACTACTCGCGTCACAGTGACTAGACTGATGAAAGAACTGCGCGAAGAACGCAAAGCGATCCAAACCAAAGACGATAATCTCATCTGCTTGCTCACGCCCTCCCGAATAGAGTGAAAGCTAAATTTAGCGATCGCTAAGGCGATCGTTGAATAGCTCTTTAGGCTAAACTAGAGACTAATTATCTGTCAGCCCAACTGCTATTGCCCTATGATTTTGCCAGGTTCTGCCATTCGCGTCAAAAATATCAACGATATCTACTACGGTTTTCAAGGCTTAGTCCAACGCATCACTGACGGAAAAGCAGCGGTGCTATTTGAAGGTGGTAACTGGGATAAAATGGTAACTTTTCGTCTGAGCGAACTCGAACTAGTAGATTTGACCCAGAAGTAAATTTTCATGGTTTAGCCACTCTCTCCATCAGACTATGTTCGATCTCCAAGGACTAAATATCTATCCAATCGGGATGATGGGTTGTGGTAAAAGTACCATCGGTCCAATCCTCGCCGCACATTTAGGGTATGGTTTTTTAGATACCGATACTACGATCGAAAAATTAGTCGGTCAAAGTATCGCCGAACTTTTTGCATCGGTGGGCGAACCGGAATTTCGCAAAATCGAAACCCAAGTCCTCGCAGAAGTCTCCGCCTATACACGCCTAGTAGTTGCCACAGGCGGCGGGATTGCGATCGAGCGGGAGAACTGGAACCACCTACATCAAGGTTTGGTCATCTGGCTCGATCCATCCATAGACATCCTCGTCGAACGACTTCAGGGTGACACCACCCGTCCGATCCTAGCCACATCCAAAGATCTTCAGTCCAAATTAGAGCAACTTTTAGCAGAGCGTCGCCACAGGTATTCTGAAGCCGACATCCATATCCAGATCGATCGTCCGCTCACGGCTGATGAAATTGTCGCTCGGATCTTGACAGCTATTCCCACTGTTCTAAAGACACCGATCCCCATTCCAGATTAAAGATTATTTCCTCCGCTCTAGCAATCCCAAATGAAAAGCTAGGTTGATTTAGGGTGTGTTAGCAGTTAATGTAGGGTGTGTTACGGCTTTAGCCTAACGCACCAGTATTCAATCGCAGGGATCTGATTTGGGATCGCCATAGCAATCCCATTTGAGTTCCGTTGGCGTAGCCTCTCAGAATGAGAATCGGGAATGTTAACTCATCGGGACGGTACTTCTAGATCGACATTTTTAGGTGTTTTCTGAATGTAAATTAATACTAACGCTCCAAGTTCTAAAATTAGTGCGGCAATTGCAGTTGAGGTAAGTTTCAATAACCAGCCATCTGCCGTACCAAACAACCCGGCTTTACCACTCAAATATGCAGAAATAATATTGGTAGAATCGATCGCCAAACAACCCACCAGTAGCATATTAACGTTATTTTTGCTGGCGAATACTACCAACACAGCAATTACCAGATCTCTAATTGCCCAAGCTCGAATAGCATAAGGCATTTGCGGATTTGAGGATAAGGAAATCCCAATCTCTTCCATAAACCAATAAGGATTGGCAGATCCAAAAGCACTAAGACTAAACCGAATCAGACACATCAATCCAATCGGCGAAAAATTGATAGAATTTCAACCAAGGTTTTAGTAGAAAGATTGCAAATGCTAGAAGAAATTGGGATCGTTCATCGACATTATCAGCCGAATATTCCACCGCAAGTTACCTGAAGGGGTGACAAGTATTCCTCAACTTCTAGCTAGATATCGATCGTAGAAATCCAGACCACGAATATAACAGTCAATTTTATGGTGATTTATCCTGATGTATTGAGAAATCAATGGCGCGAGAAAGCCCCAATCAAAT